>JAGNMU010000306.1 GCA_017991005.1 Gemmatimonadaceae bacterium
TTGATGATGAGATTGAACAACAGCCGCTCCAACTGCGCCCGATCCCCGGCGATCACACAGGGTGATTCGCTGTAGTGCACGCGGAGTACGACACGCGGTGCCAGCAATCGGCTCAGATTCGGCGCCAATTCCTTGAGAAACGCCGTCAGGTCCGTGGGCTGCATCGTGATCGGGTGCGGCGATGCGAAATCGAGCACTTCGCGCGTCACGTTGGACGCCCGAATCACCGCCTGGACCATCTGCTCCGCCTCGACGCGCCGCGGCGAATCGGCGGGCATGTCGTCGGCGATCAGGTCGGCGTACCCACGAATCACCGTCAACAGGTTGTTGAAATCATGCGCGATGCTGCCGGCCATGCGGCCCATCGCTTCCAAGCGTTGAGCGGTGGCCAATTGCGCGGAGAGCAAGTCGCGTTCGGCGATGGTGCGCCGCAAGTCGGCGTTGGTCGAGGCGACGGTGGCGGCCTGCGCACGCACCGCGCGAATGGCTTCCACCATCGCCACACGGTGTTCGATCATGAACGCCGCGAAAAACGACAGGCTGAAAACCAACCCGGTGATCAGACTGGATGCGCTCGGGGTGAACTCAATCCGCGGTTCGACAAAGAACCCCACGACGATCATGATACCGTAGATCAGCGTCCAGACGGCGAGTCGTCGCGGTGTTTCGACCAGCGACAGCGACGCGATCACGGTCAGCGAGACAATCACCGGCGATGGCGCGTTCCGCATCCCAAAGGCGAGCGCCCAGAGTCCGATGAACACCAGCACACCCACGGCGACCAACGTTCCTGACGCACGCAAGCGTCCGTGACGCGTGAATCCAAAGAGCGCGGTGAACATGAGCGCGCTGAGCAGGAAATTCACGAAGAGCCGCAGTCGCAGCGCATGGGTGTCCATCCCCTCGCCGACCGCGACCGCCACGAGCTGCAGGAACGTTGCGGCGCCGGCGGTCAGCTGCATCAACGCATACGCCTGCTGCGCCCGCCGCTCCGTCGGATCGTCGGGCAGGCGCATCCGCAGCAGACGCACGAGTCGTGCGCCAATGGTCTGCGGGTCGGATGCGAAGGCGTTGGTGGACATGGGGTCGGGAGAGGATATCACACTGCTAGTATCGTCAGACGATACAGGGATCGTGAGCGCAAAATGGACGTTTCGGACACTATCTTGGGGCAGTCCGATTTCGTTCGTCCCCTTCGCCACTGCCGATGACGTCCCGACATCTGTCCGCTATTCCACCCTACGTGTTCTGGGAGCTTGACGCCCGTCGCGCCGCGATGCGCGCACAGGGACGCGCGCTGATCGACGTGGGGATCGGCAGCCCGGACCAGGCGATCGCGCCGGTGGTGGTGGAGGCGATGCAACGCGCGGCTGCCGACGCGAGTCTGAGCGGGTACCCGCACTTCGGGGCCCATCCGGAATTCCGGCGCGCCGTCGCCGACTATCTCGACGACCGATTTCAGGTCACGGTGGATCGGGAGCGTGAGGTGCTCGCGCTCGCCGGCTCGAAAGAAGGGCTGGCCGAACTCGTCCTGTCGCACGTCAATCCGGGTGATGTCGTGCTGATCCCCGCGATCCACTATCCGGTGTACGCGCGCGCGCCGCAATTGGCCGGCGCTACGCCGGTCTGTGTGCCCATCCTGCCGGACGGGACCCTCGATCTCGAGGCGGTGCCGGCCGGCGAGCTGGCGCGGGCGCGCATACTGATCGTGAACTATCCCAGCAATCCGACCACCGCCGTGGCCACGTTGTCCGAGTACGGCCGACTGGTGGCGTTTGCCCGTGCGCACGGGATGCTGCTGGTCTCAGACTTGGCGTACAGCGAACTGTCGTTCGACGGGTTCGTCGTCCCGAGTGTGCTGCAACTTCCCGGCGCGCGAGACGTGGCGGTGGAGCTGCATACCTGCTCGAAGAGTTTCAGCATGGCCGGCGTGCGGATCGCGTTCGTGGCCGGTTCGGCGACAGCGATCGGCGTGCTCGATCAGTACCGGGCCAATATCGGCTACGGGGTGAGTACGCTCGCGCAGCTCGCCGGCGCGGCGGCCTTCACGCATCACGCGGCGATCGTGCCGCCGGTCGTTGCGGAATACAAGGCCCGACGTGATGCGATGGTGAGCGCCTTTTGTGCGAGCGGGTGGCCGGTATCGGCACCAAACGCCACCATGTATCTCTGGCTGCCCGTGCCCGCCGGGTTTGACGACTGGGCTTGGGTCGACGCGCTGATGCAGGGACCGGGTGTTGTGGTCACGCCCGGCATCGCGTTTGGCGAGGCCGGGCGTGGGCACTTTCGGGTATCGCTGGTGCAGCCGCCAACACGACTGGCCGAAGCCGCGTCGTTGATTGCCGGCGTTACTTCGCCGGCGCCGGTTCCTTGATCGAGAAGTCCCACTGCACCTGCACTTCGTTTTCGATCGGATTGACCGGCGGATCGAAGGACACGCCAAAGTCCTTGCGCATGATGGCGAACTGTCCGCGGAAACGACCGGCGCCCTTTTCGTAGAACACCATCGCGGCGGGAACGACAACCCGTTTGGTGGTGCCACGGATGGTCAGATCACCGGTGATGTCGTAGACCTTGGCCGCGATCTGCTTGACCGACACCGACTTGAATGTGATGGTCGGGAACTTGCCGGTGTCGAGGAACGCGTCGCTCTTCAGGTGCGTATCACGCATCCCGACACGCGTGTTGATGCTATTCGCGTCGATGGTGATGGACACCGACGAGGCTTCCAGGTTGGCCGGGTCGAGCTGGATCGTGGCATCCCACTTCTCGAAGAAGCCATGCGCGCTCAACAGGCGAGAGTCGGCGACGAAGTTGATCTCACTGTGCGCTTTGTCGATGACGTACGGCGCCGGGGCGTCCAGCGGCGTGGCGGCAAGCAGCATGGGGAGGACAGCGACAGCGGAAAGACGACGTAGTGTGTGCATGGGATGCTCGGAGTGACGGTCGGGAAGTTCACTGTTCGTACAGTGCTTGTGACAAGCATTGTACATTACTAAGATAATGCTATGCGAACCGTTTGTGCTGGTCAAGGGGGGCGGAGCTTGTTCAGTCTATGCCGCTCCGGTGATCTTCCCTAGGTGACGCATTTTCGACCGCCCGATTTTGACGCGGCGCCGCTGAACACGGTGCCTGATGCCCGGCTCGTGCCGGCCCCAGCGGATGGACGATGGCGGTACACGGCGCGGGCCGGAAATCCCTATCCGTTTCTCCCTAATACCTGAACCACACTTGATGATCGATTCTGCCGCCGCACCTGCCAACGTACCCGCCGAAGACTCCGAGCTGCCGACTGCAGACACGCCGTCGCCGATTACGGTGCCCGATCGCGCCGACGCGCCCGTGTCAGAGGTGACGGAACGGTTTCTGCGCGCGGTGATCGCCAAGGTGCCGCTGGCGCATATCGAAGAGCTGCATCTCTTCTCACCGTTGCGCCAAAGCGGCGTGGAAACGGGAATCGCGGTGGTTGCCGCGCGCGTTCCGCTGGCTGAGCCTGTCGTTGAGGCGCTTGCCGATCTCGCGCTCGAACTTGATGGTGACGCCATTGCTGCGGACGAATCGGCGACCGGCACGTCTGTCGAGCAATCGTCGGTTGAGGACGCCGAGCTGGTGGACGCCGGCGACGCGGTGGAGAGTGACCTCGCGGAGACCGCGGGGATCGAGCCGAGCGCCGAGGTCGACACGACGTTCGTCGAGGGCAGCGATGCGACGGCGGACCTGCCGCAGGCCGCACTCGAGGACATGGATTCGGAAGCCACCGCCGCGGCCACGGCCGACGAAGAGGCGGACGCCGACGATGTGTCGCTGCATCAGGATGCCACGGAAGACTCGCCCTATCTGGAGGATGGCGTGGCGGCGCATGCGGAGTCGGTGAGCGTTCTTGCATCGGACGCCGCGGATGATGAGCCGCTCGACGACGAGTCGCCCAACGACGCCGCGATTCCAGATGCCATCATCACGCCGATCGAGCGTCATACGGTGTATACCGCCCGCTACCGACTGGTGCAAAAGGGACCCGAGCGTGGCAAGTGGGAGGCGGACGTGGTGGCGGAGGCCGATGCGCCGCTGATCACGGTGGAGATGGTTGTGCGCGGGGTGCAGCGTCGTGCCGGCGAAGAATCGGAGATTCTGCGCTACTCGGCGGCGCAGATAGCGCGGGCGCTCCGCATGGAGTGGCCGGCCGCGGCGCCCGCGGTCACCTCACCCGACGCCGCGGCGGCGTGAGTGCGCCTGTGAGCGACGACGCGGCGTCACCACAGGAGGTGGAGCGCGATCGCGAAGCGTTTCGCGCCTTTCTGCGTGATCACAGTCTTCCGGTGACCGCGCAGCGACTGGCGATTGCCGACGTCGTGCTCGGGACGGAGCGGCACGTGTCGGCGGAAGAGGTCGCGGACATGTTGCGTCGACGTGGCGCGAGTGCCGGTACGGCCACGGTCTATCGCACCCTCGATGTCCTGGTGCGCAGCGGACTGGTGGTGGAGCGGGACTTTGGTGAAGGTTTCAAACGCTACGAAGCGTCGCGCGGCATTCCGCATCACGAGCACCTGCTGTGCACGGTGTGCGGACGCGTGACGGAGTTTCGCGACGAACGCCTGGAACGCATGACCACGTTGCTGGCGGAAGCGCACGATTTTTCGCGGCAGCGGCACCGGCTGGTGATTTACGGACTGTGTGGTGACTGCAAACGCGGCGGGAGCCGTTCGGGCGCATGAGCCGCACGCCTTTGCTGGTTTCTTCAACGACCCGACTCCGTGGCGTCTGAATCACTCACTGTTCTGGTGGCATTCTCGGCCGGCTTGCTGAGTTTTCTCAGCCCGTGCGTGCTGCCGCTGGTGCCCAGTTACGTCACGTTCATCACCGGACTCGGTCTCGAGGACGTGTCGCGGGCGCGCCGTACAACCATCGTGCATGCGCTGCTGTTCGTGCTGGGCTTTTCGTTCATCTTTGTCGCGCTTGGCGCCGGTGCGACCGCCTTTGGACAGCTGATGCTGGCGTATCGCACGTGGATTGCCCGCATCGGCGGCGTGCTGATGATTCTGATGGGCCTGTGGATGCTGGGGGTCGTGCGCATGGACGCGCTGCAACAGGAACGCCGCATGCACCTGAGCGACAAACCGCTGGGCTATCTGGGCACGGTGGTGGTCGGTATTGCGTTCGGTGCCGGCTGGACGCCGTGTCTTGGGCCGACACTCGGCGCGATTTTGCTGCTGGCCGCGAACCAGAGTGAACTTGGCAAGGGGATTACGCTGCTCAGTGCGTATTCACTCGGACTGGCGGTGCCGTTCCTGCTGAGCGCCGTGCTGCTCGAACGGTTTCTGTCGTTCTTCCAGAAGTTCAAGCGCAATCTGGGCACGGTGAACCGCATTGCCGGTGTGCTGTTGATCGTTGTCGGTGTGCTCATGTTCACCGGCTGGTTTGAGCGCATGGCGGCGATGCTGCAGCAATACACGCCCGACTTTCTGGTGGAGCGGCTGTAGGCGCGTCCGGCGCGCGGCACACGATCCAGACGCAGCGTACGTGTTACGCCGCTTCGATCGCGTCGAGCAGTTGCTGGCGATTGAGCAAGTGGGCATACCGACCCGCGCTGGCCACCAACTCCTCGTGCCGACCCTGCTCGACGATGGCCCCGTCGTCGAGCACGATGATG
>JAGNMU010000307.1 GCA_017991005.1 Gemmatimonadaceae bacterium
CTACGACCTGCTGGCGTGGACCGGAGGCGCGGTGAACCGTCTTTGGGCGAAGGCCGACGGAGGCATCGCAACACGCGGCAGTCGCCTGCATGGCGAGTACCAGGTGCTGTACGGTCGACTCGTATCGCCCTGGTGGGATGCGCAGATCGGCGTGCGCGTGGACCAGGCGAATGAAGACGGCAGCGCCGCGACGCGCGTGGGCGCGGTAGCGGGCTTGCAGGGCTTGGCCCCCGGCTGGTTCGAGGTGGAGCCGTCGATGTTCGTGACAACGGACGGCAACGTGTCGCTCGATCTCACCGTGTCGTACGACCTGTACCTGACGCAGCGTCTGGTGTTGCAGCCCCGTCTCGAGTCCGCCGTGTCACTACGCGATGAAGTTGAGTTCGGTATCGGGCGAGGACTCAGCAGTACCTCGTTCGGTTTGCGAACGCGCATTGAGCTGCGCCGCGAGTTTGCGCCGTACTTCGGTGTGGTGTGGGACCGGGGTTATGGACGCACAGCACAGTTTGCGCGGCAAGCGGGTGGGGCGGCCGGGGAAGCGCGACTTGTGGCAGGCCTTAGGCTCTGGCAATAACACGTGCCGGCGAGATCGCCGAGCACAGCAGCGCACCCTGACGTACGGAAGGCGGGCGATGCACGGGAACGACGGGAAATCAGGAAAACACGACGTGCACGAGACCGCTCGTCACCACGGCTCGGCGCACGGAGCCGAGACGCACGGAGCCGAGCCGCACCGCGCTGAGCCTCACGGGGCCGCGCCTCACGGCGCAGAACCACGCGACGCTGAACCACACGGCGCCGGGCCGCACGGAGCCGAAGCGCACGGAGCCGAAGCGCACGAGTCCGGCGGTCACGACAAGCACGCCGGCCACAACCCGGGCATGTTCCGCGACCGCTTCTGGCTTTCTCTGTTACTGACGGTGCCGGTCGTCATCTGGTCCGCGCACATCGAACAATTGCTCGGCTACACGGCGCCCGTGTTTCCGTTCTCCGCCCGCATCCCTGCGGCCCTTGGTACGCTGGTTTTCCTTTACGGCGGCCTCGTGTTTCTCCGATCCGCCGCCGGCGAACTGCGCGCGCGACAGCCAGGGATGATGACGCTTATCTCGCTGGCCATCACGGTGGCGTTCGTGTTCTCGTGGGTGGTCGAACTGGGAGTGCTACGAGCCGAAGCACTGTGGTGGGAGCTGGCGACTCTGGTGACCATCATGCTGCTCGGGCACTGGATCGAAATGCGCTCGATCCAGCAGGCACAGGGCGCGCTGAAGGAGTTGGCGAAGCTCCTGCCCGATGAAGCCACGCGCATTACGAGTGGCGGGACAGAGACCGTCGCGGTGAGCGAGCTACGCGAGGGTGACAAACTCCTCATCCGTCCCGGCGAACGCGTGCCGGCGGACGGTACAATCGTGCGCGGCTCGAGCACGTTGGATGAAGCCATGATCACCGGCGAATCACGACCGGTGGAACGAGGCGTTGACGACGAAGTGATCGCGGCCACCATCAACGGCGATGGAGTGCTCGAGATCGCGGTGACCGGGACCGGCGAGAAGACAAAGCTGTCGGGCATCATGCGATTGGTCGCCGATGCGCAGTCGTCCAAGTCCCGCGCGCAGCTTCTGGCGGATCGTGCGGCGCGATTGTTGACGTGGGTGGCCATCGGTTCCGCGCTCGTGACACTTGTCGCCTGGCTCGCTGTTGGCGCCACCATCGATGTCGCCATCGTGCGCGTCGTGACGGTGCTGGTGATCGCCTGCCCGCACGCACTGGGGCTCGCCGTGCCGCTGGTGGTCGCCATTTCCACTGCAATCGGCGCGCGGCACGGACTGCTCGTACGAGACCGACGCGGGTTGGAGGAAGCGCGCAAACTCGATACGGTGGTATTCGACAAGACTGGCACACTGACACTTGGCGAGTTCCGCATCGTCGCGCTGGCCATGGCCGACGGTGTGACACGAGAGCAGGTGCTGCGTCTCGCCGCAGGGGTGGAGTCGCAGTCCGAGCATCCCATCGCACGCGGTATCATTCGTACCGCGAGTGAAGAAGGAATCGAAATGCCGACCGTGTCTGATGCGCGTGGGCTGCCTGGGCGTGGGGTGGCGGCGACCATCGATGGCGTGACGTATGAGATGGGCGGACCGGCCCTTCTCGAGGAGCGCTCCGCAGATGTCCCTGCGTCACTGACGGCAACGGTGTCGGACGCCAAGAAGGGCGGGCAGGCAGTCATCTACCTGCTGCAAGACGGCCGTGTACTTGCCGCACTCGCCATCGCCGACGCGATCCGCCCGGAGAGTTACGAAGCCATGCGCGCGCTGCACGCGCTCGGCGTGCAGGTGACCATGATGACCGGCGACGCGCGCGAGGTAGCGAATGCCGTGGCCGCCGAGTTGGGGATCGACGACGTGCTGGCGCAAGTGCTGCCCGAAGACAAGGCGCGGCACGTGCGAGAGATCCAGGAGTCTGGGCGACGGGTCGCGATGGTTGGCGATGGCGTGAACGATGCGCCGGCACTGGCGACGGCGGACGTGGGCATAGCCATCGGCGCGGGCACTGACGTCGCGGTCGAAGCCGGACACATCGTGCTGGTGCGATCTGACCCTCGCGATATTCCGCGCATCATCACGCTGTCGCGCGCGTCCTACCGCAAGATGGTCCAGAATCTGTGGTGGGCGGCCGGCTACAACATCGTGGCCATCCCGCTCGCCGCCGGAGTGCTGGCCCCCTGGGGCATTGTTCTGACGCCTGCGATTGGTGCGGTGCTCATGTCGCTCAGCACGATCATCGTCGCCGTCAACGCCCAGTTGCTCCGCCGCGCGCGTTTGTGATGGCACCGCGCCTTGCACACACGCCCGCCTTGCCGCGAGCCACGAGGCCCCGTAGCGTCACCGGACGCTGGCCCTCCGCGTTTCCCTTCTGACCCCTCTCGAGGCTTCACTGTGATGCACCCGACCGTTCGCCGCATGTCCGTCGCGCTCGCCGCCTCCTATGGCCTCCTGATGGGCGCGATCATGCCGACCGTCGCCCGCGCCCAGACTGCGGACTCCGCGGCCGTGGCGCGCACCGTCGCGCGCTTTCACACGGCTCTTGCCGCCGGCGACAGCGCCGCCGCGCTCGCGCTGCTCGCGCCGGACGTGACCATTGCTGAGAGCGGGGGTGTCGAAACCCGGGAGGAGTACCGGAGCCACCACCTGCCGGGCGACATCGGCTTCGCGCGTGCCGTGAAGAGTGAACGCAGCGCGGTGCGCGTCGTGGTAGGTGGCGACGTCGCGTGGTCGACGTCCACGAGCACCACCCAGGGCGAATATCGAGGGCGCGCGATCAATACGGCCGGTGCGGAATTGATGGTCCTGACCCGCGCGACTGCCGCCCCTGACGGCTGGCACATCAGCGCGATCCACTGGTCGTCGCGAGCCCGACGTCCCTAGTTCTACGCATCAGTACTGGCCGCGCACGGATCCAGAGCGCGGTTACAATCCGTCACATTGATCGGGCAGATCAAACCAAGGTTCGCGACCGCCTCGACGGCCGTCATCCCCGTGCCGAAGCGCGCCATGGTTGCTCGGGGACGCGCAAGTTCACCGTATGGCAGGTAGCGTACGCGAAGATTTGACACGCGGCTGAACGCGGGGCGCGCGAGTGGCGCTCGCACATCGGCCTCACGCTCGTCTGGCGCGACGGGGAACAGGTGCGTCACGGCCGCATCCGGTGCGCCGAGCGCCACGTCGAGTACTCGAACGATCCCTGAGTCGATGGATGTCGTCTGCTCCACCTCGAACGCGCCGGCGACGCCGCCGGTCGGGACGCCGAACGGGTCGCGCTTCAGCCAGAGCACGTCGATCAGCTTCACGGCCTCGGCGCCGGGCGATGCAGCGGTCGACCCAGCAGAGCGCGTCTCCCCAACGTTGGATATTCGGGTCAGGCATGAGCGGGATCTGGGGGCTGATAGGCCGTTGAGGCCGCACCGGAGCAGGCCGACTACCTTCAAGCGTGACTCAGCCGTATACGCCGTGCTCGATGCGCACGAGCACCTCCTGCACCTCCGTCGCGCCTGCGTCCGTGCCGAGTAACTCCAGAGGCTGCCGCCCCTCCAGCGCCCGGTTGTGTGTCCCGAGCCACCGGTATGCGGTGTCCCGGTCTCCTAGGGCCTCCTCTGCCCGGACGGCGATCCGCGCCAAACGCGCCAGCCGATCTGATTCAGAGGGAGACAGTCGCTCGCGGTTCCTCTGTTTGAGATCGAGCGCGCGGTCGGACCCGACGAGGGCGTAGATCAATTGTGGCGATAAGGCCGGGTGGAGTTCCTCGACCAGGTGGGTGAGCGACCCCGAGGGGAGCCCTTGAGCGATCTCCGCGGCAAGCTCGATATCGGTGTGCACGTCTCGGCCAAGCACGGTGGCTCCGCCGAGAAGGGCTGCGGCTGCTGCTGGTGCGGCCATACTCTCCCCGACCCGTTGTGGTCCCGGACGGTTACCGCCAGGCGGCGGGTCTGTCAATTCGGGGGGCGCGGTGGTGACGAGACTGCACGTTGAAGTCGGGCGACGACAGGCGGCTTCGCGCCCCCAGAGACGACTCGACCATCCTGCCGGGGTCGGCAAGATGGTCGGTAGGGGCTCACAACCTCGCCCAGTTTTCCGTTCGTTAGGAATCCGACGGCAGCTTTGTGAGCAATGTCAAAGGACTTCCATTCCAAAGTGTCAAAAGACTTCTGGACGACCGCGAGCCGCCGCACGGCCGCGAGGACCTGCACCTCCGTGGTACAGCGCACGCACGTATCGAGAAAGCGGCCGAAGGCGCAATGGTTCTCCGGCGATTCGTAGGTGTCCGGGATGAGAAGTTTTGGCTTCCAGAGCCACGCGTGGTCGGCGCCTCGGAATGCTCGCGCTGCTCGGCCACCGAGTGCAAGACCGTCTTGAGCGAGGAGCCGCGGTACGCGTTGCCGAATGTGCCTGCCTCGATCTCGCGAACGACCGCCAGGATGCCTCGGAGGATGGACCGAAAGTTCGTGACCCGCGCTTCCCACAGGAAACAGGTGCGGTACGTGCTGCCAACGCCCTCTCGCGAGCGCGTGAGGAGGACGCGGAGCGGCTCCGGCGGCACCGGGACGGTGGGGCTGGCAGGCGCGGCGGTTCCGGGCGCGAAGGGGACAGCCGACATGGACGGGATGCCACGATTCGTGGCACAGCGTAGCCCTCGACCGCCCAGCAAGCAGCGGGGGCGTGCGTCCGACGAATATGGAGATCCGCCCCCCTCCTCGCATCCGGGAATGCGGACGGGGCGGTTGTCGGGGAAGCGCCGCGTGTTTCTACGCGACCTCCGACTGACATCGCCGCGGCTGGGCCGGACATTGGAAGATCGGGGTCCCGCGCGCCGACCTGCGCTTCCGCGCTGATCGTACGCCTATGGACGTTCACTGGAGGTACCTATGCGGAACTGGACGCGCACGGCACGGTCTGTCCTCATCGCGTCTGGCGCGCTCGCGACGCTTGCCGCCTGCTCGGGCGACGCAATCCTGGGCGGGCCAGACGACACCGGGCGGGCCGCACTGCAGTCGGTCTCGCCTGCGAACGGCGTCACGGGCGTGTCGATCACCATGTCGATGGCGATGAACTTCTCCCGGCCGATGGGCCGCGATATGGAGAAGTACATCGT
>JAGNMU010000308.1 GCA_017991005.1 Gemmatimonadaceae bacterium
CGAGCGCGAGTTTGGCCCGCGACACCAGCGGCGCGCCCAGCACGTGCAGCATCCCCGACGCCCGATCGAAGTACGCTGCGACATCGGTGCGCTTCGTGGAGAAGCAGTGCACGTGCCCGGCGATGCCCTGCACCATCGCCATCGCGTCGGTGTTGTCGGCCGTCACCACCCACTGCGACGACATCGACGCATTGGCAAACATGCGCCGCTTGTCGTCGTAGTACGCCTCGACACTCTCATAACGATCGAGGTGGTCGGGGCTAAGCGTTGTCAGGACACCAACATCGGGCATGAACCCTGGCGTGTCGTGCAACTGGAATGACGACATCTCGAGCGACGCCCACGACGGCGGAACCGCGCGCAGAGCGATCTCCGAAATGGGCGTGCCGATGTTGCCCACGTCTACCGCATCGTGCCCGAGCGCCCGCAACAGATGCCCAATGAGCGCAGTGGTGGTGGTCTTGCCGTTCGTGCCCGTCGTGGCGATCACGCGCAGTGCCGGTTGCAGTCGCAGTGCCACTTCGACCTCACTGACGATCGGCACATCGGCCGCACGCGCCGCCGCGATCGGTGGCGCGCTCGGTGGAACACCCGGACTCACTACCACCACCGATGCGTGCGCGATGCGCGCGAGATCGTGTCCGCCCACCTGCACCATGGCGCCCGCTCGTTCGAGCTCGGCGCCGGTGGCGCGCACCTCGGCGGAATCGGATGCGTCCGAGACGTACACCGACAGTCCCGCTGCGCGCAGCATGCGGGCCACCGATGCGCCACTACGGGCCATGCCGATCACGGCGAATTCGCCGCGGCGTTCGGCCAGCCGTCGCGCCACGATGGACGCGAGATCCTGAGGCAGTCGAGTATCACCCATGGAAACCCTCCTGCATCACTATCGCAGCTTCAGGGTGCTCAGCGCCAGAATCGCGCACAGCACACCGAGAATCCAAAAACGGATAACGACCTGCGTTTCTGGCCACCCCTTCATCTCAAAGTGATGATGCAGCGGCGCCTTCCGGAAAAACCGATTTGCCTTGGCATACGCTTCGCCGTGGCGGCGCTTGCGCACCTTGAAGACGGTTTTCTGAATGATCACCGATGCCGTTTCGGCCACAAACACCGCGCCGACGATCAGCAACAGAAACTCGCTCTTGAGCAGGATCGCGATCGCACCGAGCGCGCCGCCCAGGGCCAGTGACCCGGTGTCCCCCATGAAGACCTGCGCGGGATGGGCGTTGTACCAGAGAAAACCGATACAGGCGCCAACCACCGCGCCGCAGAAGACCGTCAATTCACCCGCACCCTTCAGATAGAAGATCTGCAGGTACTCGCTCGTATCGACTCGGCCGGCAACGTACGCGAACAACGCCAAGGTGAGCACCGCGATCGCCATCAGTCCAGATGCCAGTCCATCCAGACCGTCAGTGAGATTCACGGCGTTACTGAAGCCAGTGAGAATGAACGTCACCCAGAGCACGTACAGCCAGGCAAGTCCGGCGGATGCTGGCACAATGAGGATGTACTTGAAGAAGGGCAGCGTGGTGGACGCGCCAGGCAACGAGGAGAGCGGCGCGAGCCAAAGCCAGAGGCCAAGACCGATGCCGCATGTCACCTGTCCAGCCAGCTTGTAGCGCTCCACGAGCCCGCGGTTTTTTTCACCCGCGCGCTTCTGACGCAACTTGAGATAGTCGTCGAGAAACCCGATGGCCCCCATCCACGCCATCGTCAGCACCGCCAGAATCACATACTGATTGCTGAGTCGTGCCCAGAGGAGCACCGGCAGCACCGACGCGACCAGGATGATCAACCCACCCATGGTAGGCGTGGTGCCCTTCCCTGCATGGGAATCCGGTGTGCCTTCACGCACCACCTGATGGACGGCCATCGCCCGAAGCCGACGAATGATGATCGGCCCGAAGATAAACGACACCAGCAACGCCGTCACGAACGCGGCCGCTGACCGGAACGTGATGTAGTTGAGCAGGTTGAAGATGCGAATATCTCGCGCGAACGGCTGCAGCAGGGCGTAGAGCAAGGGCGAGTGACGTCCGTAAACTGAAGAAGAGGGTGTGGTCGATCAGGCGGAGGCGTCGGGCGTCGTCGCCCATGTGGTTATCAACGGGACCAGCCGTTCGAGTTTCATGCCGCGTGAGGCCTTAAGCAGCATCACCGCATCGCGACGCAACCGTGGCTGCAGACGAGGCCAGATTGCATCGAACTCGGCGGAGGCCACCACACGCGGATCGTTGGGCGACTCGGCGGCAAACGCCGCCGCAAAGTCGCCGACGGCGGCGATGACATCGGCCGATGAGGCGAGCGCGGCACGCGCGACCTCCCGATGTTGCTGATCGGACTGCGCGCCGAGTTCGCGCATACTGCCGAGGATGGCCACCCGCTGGCGCGTGCCACCAACCTGATCGAGCAAGGCGAGCGCGGCCCGCATGCTCGCTGGATTCGCATTGTACGCGTCGTTGATGAGCACGGCGTCGCCGAGTGGTTCCCAGACGCCGCGCATGCTGGGCACGGGCATCGCCGCCATGCCGGCGGCCGCGGCCGCGATTGGCACTCCGCACGCGCGCGCGGTGGCGATGGCCAGCATCGCATTGGCGGCTTGATGCGCGCCGCGCACCGGCAGCTCAAAACGTGTGCCTTCCACGTCGAGCCATGGGCGTCCCTGCTCATCGAGTCCCCACGCGGTTGGCGACACATCGGCGTCGGCCAGACCGGCGCTGACCACGGCCATGGCGCGCTCGCCCGCGATGCGCACAACGTCGGGAAAGGCCACCGGCACCACAGCCAGTGTGACCCCATGAAACACGTCGGTTTCCTCGCGCAGGACACCGGCGAGATCGCCGAGACCCTCGAGATGTTCTTCACCGATGGACGTGAGCACGGCCACATCGGGTTCTGCGATGGCGCGCAAGGTTGCGACTTCGCCGGGCGTGTTGGTGCCCAGTTCAACCACCGCCACTTCCGCGCCCGACGGGATCGCCAGCAGTGTGAGTGGCACGCCGATCAGGTTGTTGAGATTGCCTGATGTGGCGTGCACCGCAAGCGTGCGCCCAAGCGCTGCCTTGAGGAGTTCCTTTGTGCTCGTTTTTCCGTTTGAGCCGGCGACCGCGATGACACTTCGCCCCCACGCCCGTCGCCAGGCAGTGGCGAGCTGCCCCAGCGCGACCAGCGTATCGGGCACCACATACACCGGGAGTCCAAGGCCGACCGCTTTGGTCGCGTCGCTGACCACCAGTGCAGCGGCCCCGCGGTCGCGGGCCTCGCTGAGAAAGTCATGCGCGTCATACCGATCGCCACGAAGCGCGACAAAAAGATCGCCGGTGACGATGGCGCGCGTATCGGTGGAGATGCCGCCAAACGGCAACTGCGCCGACGGACCGGTGCCAAGCGCGCGTGCGACGCGTTCCTGCGTCCAGTACGGGTGCGCGATGTCCGGACGCACGACGGGTGTCGCGACGAACGCGGTGCCGGCGGTTGAATAAGTCGTCATGATAGCGTCAACCGCCGAGTGTTGCGGAAAGTTCACGGACGATCTCGCGCTCGTCGAACGGGTACGAGACAGTGCCGCGAATCTGATACGTTTCGTGCCCTTTGCCAGCGAGCACGATCACATCGGCCGGTTGCGCGAGGCGCAAAGCTGTCGCAATCGCCTCATGCCGATCGACGATGCGCTGATGGTCGCGGCGCAGCATGCCCGCCTCGATGTCATCCAGAATACGCTCGGGGTCTTCGGTGCGCGGGTTATCGCTGGTGACGATCACCACATCGGCGAGCGATTCGGCGATGCGCCCCATCTCTGGGCGTTTGCCGCGATCGCGATCGCCGCCGCATCCGAACACGGCAATCAGCCGACCGTCTTGTCCGTCGTCGGTGCGTGTGAACGGGCGGACTGCGCGCAGGGCCCGGTCGAGTGCATCCGGCGTGTGGGCATAGTCGCGAAGCACCGTCGGCGATGTGCGCAAACGTTCGAGACGCCCTGGGACCTGCGGCGCGCTCGACAAACGTTCGGCAACCTCGGCCAATGGCATCCCAAGCGCGAGCGCGGCGGACGCGGCGGCGAGCGCGTTGGACACGTTGAAATCGCCGATGAGCGGCAACGACACCGGTAAGGCCCCGGTACGCGCGACCAGCAGAAACCGGCTGCCGTGCGAGTGAAACACCACATCACGCGCAGCAATGTCGGCCGGGGTGTCGATACCGAACGTCCACGAACGCGGCGCCGTGGTCACACCGCGCCATGACAGATCGTCCGCGTTGTACACCGCAACACCGTCACGAGCCAGCAACCCCACGAGACGCAGCTTGGCGGCTCGATAGTCATCCATGGTGCCGTGATAGTCGAGGTGATCGCGGGTGAGGTTGGTAAACACCCCGGCGGCAAAGCTGATCCCCTCCACGCGACGCTGATCGAGCGCGTGCGACGAGACTTCCATGGCAACAGTGCGCACACCTTTGGCGCGGAGTGTGGCCAGCAACCGCTGCAGCTCGACCGGACCCGGCGTAGTGAGACCGCCACCGCCGGGCATTGGTGTGCCTTCGGATCCCAGCAGCACGCCCAGTGTGCCAAGCGACGCGGCCGGCTGGTCGTCCCGATGAAGCACGTGGCGCAGCAATCCGACCGTGGTGGTCTTGCCGTTGGTGCCTGTAACGCCGACCATCACGAGCGCACGCGCAGGCCAGCCAAAAAACGCCGCCGCTGCAACTGCGGCCGCGCGCCGACCGTCACGCACGATAAGACTGGGCATGGGCGTCGACAGCGCCTCGACGCGCGCCTGATCCTCGACGATCACCAGCGCCGCGCCCGCCTGCTGTGCGGTGGCAATCCAGTCGTGCCCATCTTGCGCGTGCCCCTTCACGGCGACGAATCCGGCGCCCGGTGCAACACGACGACTGTCGTCGACGAGGTCGTTCAGCACCTCCGGCAGCGATGCGCTGCTGCCAACGAGCAGCCCGGCATCACGCAACGCCTCGACAATAACCGCCACGTGAACGGCGCGCGATTGGAGCGGTCCGTTCACGACATCACCGCCGTCACCCGTCACCGGCTGGCTTCCAGCACGACCGTCGCGCCACCGCGCAACATGGTGCCAGCCGCAGGACGCGTGCGCGCGGTGCCCGTGTAGGCGATGGCGACATTGAACCCGGACATCTGGAGCGCGCGCACCGCCTCACGCACGTTCAGTCCGTAGACCGATGGAACGGCGCGCGGTTCAAGACGATTGGAATCGCCACGCGCGTCGGTGGCCGTCACCGCAATTGCACGGCGTTTGTCGGTGAGTGCGTTCGAGCGTCCCGCAGCAGGAGCGTCGTCACGCGCCGACGACGCGCGCAGCGGCAGTGCGACGATCACACGCGATGGCGCCACCACCGCCGGCGCGGGCGGCGGCGCGGGCGCGCGCAACGAATCAAAACGCGCGGTGTCGCGAGCGGCCGCCAACATCGCCTTCGGTGAAAGCGGTTTGGCCGGTTTGGTAGGCAGCGGCTTCGCCACGGCGGCGAGCGCGCGACGATCGAATGATGCATCGCGTGTGGCGAGTGCGTCCTGCAAGATCGTGTTCACGACACCGCCCGCCACGGTTCCGCCAAAGATCTTTCCCTGCGGATCGACGAGGCGAACAACCAGCACG
>JAGNMU010000309.1 GCA_017991005.1 Gemmatimonadaceae bacterium
CGATGGCGCGGCCGAGCGCATCCGGGCGTTCATAACAGTCGGTGATGAGCACCACGATGCCGGTGCGCATCATCAGCACGCCCACCTTGTCAATCGCCGGGACCAGGTGACTCTGTCCCTTGGCGGTGGCACGCGCCAGCGTGTGCAGGATCAGCTGCAGATGGCGCACCGACGGTGGCACCACGTCCACCAGATCACCGGTGAAGGTGGCCAACCCAATGCGATCGCCCTGCTGCTGCGACAACCACGCCAGCGATGCCGTGAGAAACCGCGCGTATTCGAACTTGGTGACCGATCCGCTGCCGAAGTCCATCGAACCAGACTGATCGAGCGCGAACACCACACTCGCATTGGTGTCGGCATCGTACTGCTTGATGTAAAACCGGTCGGTGCGGCCGTAGACGCGCCAGTCGATGCGGCGCAGGTCGTCGCCCGGCTGATACGACCGGTGTTCGGCAAAGTCGAGTGATGAGCCTTTCCGCAGTGACCGGTGCTGACCATGCATAAACCCATCCACGACCGTGCGCGCCAATAGCGCGAGGTCGGAGATGCGCGCGAGCAGGCCCGGTTCGAGAAAGGCGGCTGGAGCGGCAGGCACTATCAGATGCCGGACTTGGGCAGCGGCACGGCCTCGATGACGCGAGCCACGAGCTGGTCGGTCGTCACCTTTTCCGACTGTGCCTGGAAGTTGACCAGCACACGGTGACGCAACACGGGTCGTGCGAGTGCGCGCACGTCTTCAAAGCTGGCACTGGCGCGGCCCTGCAGCAGCGCGCGGGCTTTCGCGCCCAGTACGAGCGCCTGCGCAGCACGCACCGACGCGCCGTAGGAGATCCACTGCTTCACAAAATCCGGGGCGCCGTCACCGGGACGTGTTGTGCGCACGAGTTTGACGGCATACCGCGTGACCGCGTCGGCAATGGGCAGTCGGCGCACCACTTTCTGAAATGCGAGAATCTCAGCCTTTGACACCACCGCCTGCACCGCATCGGGCGGCAGAGCGGTCGTCGCGCGCACGACCGCCACCTCGTCTTCTTCCGGCAGATAATCGAGCATCACTTCCAGCATGAAGCGGTCGAGCTGCGCTTCGGGCAGCGGGTACGTGCCTTCGAGTTCGATCGGATTCTGCGTGGCGAACACAAAGAAGGGCGCGTCCAGCTCATACGTGCGTCCCTGTACCGTGACTCGTCGCTCCTGCATGGCTTCGAGCAACGCCGCCTGCGTCTTGGGCGGCGTGCGATTGATTTCGTCGGCCAGCAAGATGTTGGCAAACACCGGGCCGGGCATGAACGACAGCCGTCGGTGCCCGGTTGCCGGGTCGTCCTGAATGACATCGGTCCCGGTCACGTCGGACGGCATCAGGTCCGGCGTGAACTGAATGCGTGAATACTTGAGATCGAGCGCACGCGCGAGTGTCGAGATCAGCAATGTCTTGGCCAACCCGGGCACGCCGACCAACAGGCAGTTCCCGCCGGCAAACAGCGCGATCAGCGCCTGCTCCACCACGGCATCCTGTCCGACGATCACCTTGCGCAGCTCGCGCGTGATACGGTCACCGGTACCCTGCAGTCGATCGGCGAGCGTGGCGTCGTCGAGGCCGTTCAGCTCTGTGGACGGAGAAGTCATGTGCGTGAAAACGGGTGGAGGGAAGGAACTGCCAGAAGTGCCGCTGTCGGAACCACCGACGCGCCGTGTGGCGCGCGTCTTACCGCGTCAGGGCGTAGATGATGTAGTTGATGCCGATCTTGTACGCTTCGTTCGAGGCTTCCATCGGGAACATCCCCACATCGGAGAATTCCCAGTATTCCGAGATGTCGTTGTTGTAGTTGATCACCGCCATCAGCCGCTTCTTCGGATCGTTGTCCTCGAAGATGCCGTAAAACTCGGACTTCATGCCGTACATGGGATGGTTGTAATCCAGCGACTTGATCTTGTAGAACGAATCGAAGATCGGATGATCGAGTGTCAGCATCACGGGCCGCAGCTTCGGCAGCACCTTCTGCATCTGCGCTTCGAAGTTCATCCAGTGTTCGCCGGCAAAGTCATCGAAGATGATGAACCCGCCCTTCGTGAGATAATTCCGCAATCCCAGCACTTCCTGATCGTTGGGACGCCAGAAGCCCGGCTCGGCCATGAACAGCACCGGGTATCGGGTGAGCTGCGGATCGTCGAGCGTCAGAATGGCGCTCCCGGTTTTCCAGGTGCGCAGCGTGGACAGCTCGCTGATGATCTTCGAAAAGTGCCGCTCACCTCGCGGATAGTCGTGCGCCCACTTCACGTCCACGCGGAACCCGTCCATGGGGATCTCGTAGCGCACACGCACATACGTGAACCGACCATCGTACGGGACGTTGGGCTCGTAGACCTGCGGTCCGCCACGTCCGCGTCCACCGCGCTGTGCTTGCGCGATGACCGCCGTTCCCAGCACAGCACACACCAGCAGCACGCCCAGACGACGCAGCTGGCCCGGTCCCGTTCGGCTCATTGCGGATTCCTCGTCACGGGGGAGTTCCTGAAGGCGTCGGGTTTGCCCCGCAATTCGAGCAACAACGCCTGCGCCTTTTCAAACGAGGGCGCCTGTTCCAGAATCTGCAGGACTTCGCGACGGGCCGCGCTCACGTCGCCGGTGGCGGCCAGCGCACGGGCCAACTCGAAACGGGCGTTCATCACGTCGCTCGGCTGATTGGCCAGCACCGCGCGTCGCTCGCGCAGCGCCAGCGCGTGGTCGCCACGTGCAGTGGCCATCACGGCGAGGCGCTCGTGCAGACTGTTGTCGTACGGCCAGATCCACAGCAGCCGCTGAATCGCCGCCGTCGCACCAGCCACGTCGCGCCGTGCTTCACGCAGATCGGCCTCCATCACGTTCGGCTCCCATGCCACTTCGTTGCGCGCGGTGACTGTCGACAACATCGACAACGCGGTGGCCGTGTCGCCGCGATCACGCGCCAACTCGGCAAGGTACCACGCGGGGCCGTCCGCGCCGCCGTAGTCGGGAAACAGGGCGTTCGCACGTTCCAGCCGCACGCGCGCCGAATCGCGCTGTTGCGCACCCATGGCTTCCATCGCGCTGCGCATTGTCTCGATGAACGCCCCCCGCGGCATCAGCGCACGCGGCGCATCGGGACGCCCGCCGGTGGCGCCAACAGACGGAATGCCACCCGCCATCGTACGCTCCGCGGAGATCGACTTGAGCGGCACGGCGAACTTCGTGCGCATCCAGAGTTCGAATTGCGCGTCGACCGAGGCGGCTGGCATGCCGAGCACCTGCTGGAAGACGGCGGGTGTATCCTTGCCATCGCGATACGCCGTCAGCATGGCGGGCAGCGCCTTGGCACCCTTGAGCTGTTCGACCATTTCGCAGAAGAGCGATGCCTGGTAGTAACTGAACCCGATCTCATCCGGGAATCGCGGCCGGAGAAACCCCTCATTCAGCTGGCTCATCGGTCGCAGCAGCCCGGCACTCAGCGCGGCCAGGTACTGCACGCTCGCATCGGCGCCCCATCCGCGCTGCGCCCGCCGCTCCTCGAGCACGGACATGCCTTCGGAGAGCCAACGCGGTACCCGGTGCGCCGACGCCCCAAGCGTGAAGGCGTGTGTCAGCTCATGCCACGCGGTCGATCCCCAGTTGAATTCGCCGCGTTCGCGCGCGCTCGGCGTATCCATCGCCAGGAGACTGCCAAAACTCACTCCGAGTGCGCCGAGCCCGGTCAGCCCGACACTGCGCACGGAGAAGTCGGCGTGGTATCGATAGAACTCGAGTCGAACCGGCGTCGGCGGCGTGAAGCCGTATCGCACGGTCAGCGAATCGAATGCCCGCTCGAGCAGCGGCACGATGTACAACGCCAGCAAATCCGCTTCGGACGCCGGCGCGACGACCTCAAAACGACCCTGTCTGACGGTCTTGAACTCTTTGAGCTTGTCCAGCAGATCGAGCGTGTTTTTGTGCCAGACATTGTATGCGTCGAGTGTGAACGCGCGATCAAGCGTGGCCTGTCCCTGCGCCATGCGGCCCGTGCGCAACTGATTGGTGCCCAACACCCCGAGCGCCCGTACGGACATGCTGTCGTACGCCACCGCCTGCTCGGCCAACTTCACGGCCTCCGCATATCGGCGCTGTCGAACGGCGGCTTCGGCCAGCGCGGCAAAAAACTCGGACGGCTGCGGCTGTAGTCGCGTCGCCGCCGCGTGTGCCGTGCGAAATGCCGATGAGTCACCGCGCAACCACGCGGTGGCACCCAACACCGACCAGGCGTCGATCGACAGCGAGTCGGCTGCCAGCGCGCGCCGGGCGCTGACGGTGGCCGAATCCCATTCTTCTGCCTCGAGTTGCATGCGTGAGACGTAGGCATGCGCGCGCGCAAAGTCGGGCTTCGCGGCGATCGCGCGGCGCGCGGTGGCCAGGGCGCTCGGCTTCCCTTCAAACTCCTCCACCTGCGCAAGCCCCAGCAGCGCCTCTGCGTCGTTGGGGGCACGCGCGAGGACCGATTCGTACGAGAGGCGCGCATCGGGGGCGTTGTATTTCTCGAGAAAGAGATCACCCGTCCGGCGCGTCGCTTCGAGGTTCGTCTTGTCGGCGGCGCCCGCGTCAAAGGCTGCCAACGCCGAGCGAGCCGCACTCGCATTGCCCGTGGAGAGCAGCACATAGGCACGCCCTGCGTGCACATGATCCGCACTGCTGTTGCTCGCCGCGCGCGTGTACTGCGCGACAATCGCGGAGGCGAGACGCGTCGCCTCCCGTCGATCACCACGCCGCGCCGCTGCTTCGGCCTGTTCGATCTCGGTCTTCCAGCGGCCACCGCCCTGTGCCGGCGTGTCGGTAGGTGTACACGCCGCCAGCAGCGCCAACGCGCACACCAGTCGCCAGGAACGCGTCATGGTTTGCCTCCGGCCGCGCGAATCGCCTGTGTTTTTTCGGCGATCGCCACGAGCAGTCGCTCCAGCTCCTTGTCGTACGCGGCCGCATCCATGCTGGTCTTGCGCGAACGCAGGGCGGCGACCTCCGACTCCAGCGCTTGCCGCTCGGCAACGAGGGCGGCAACTCGCGGATCGGTGCTCACCGTGGACTTGCCGAACGACACGGTTGTAGCGCGCGTAGAATCGCTGAGCTGCGCATGCTCCGTCTGCATCCGGCCGCTGCCGTCGTACACTTTCGCGACTTCGCGCGTCGTCCACCGAAAAGCTTCCAGCACCGACACACGCCCATCTTTGTCGGCGTCAGCGTCATCGCTGGCAAGCGCCTTTGCAAAGAAACCGGCGAAGATCGATTCGTTCTTTTCGACAGCGCTGCGCGTTGCGGTTACGACAACGCGGCCGGGCGCCTTGAGCACGGGAACAAAGTCCCCGCTTCCTGTTGCCGCGTTGACGAACACCACCGATTGTTTCGCGAATCCCGCCAGCCAGGTGCCATAGTCGGCCGCGGTCGCATCGGGGCCGGGCAGATTCACTTTCGAGCCCGGCCCTTCGCCGCTGCCGTGCCCCAGTAGTAGCACCAGAAGCACATCACCCGGCTGCACGCGAGTGCTGAGCGTGGTGAAGGCGTTGGCCACCGCCTCGCGCGTGGAACGTCCACGTGACAACGCCGACGGC
>JAGNMU010000310.1 GCA_017991005.1 Gemmatimonadaceae bacterium
CGTGGGCGTGGCTCGGGCTGGCGTCGCTGCTGTTGCCGCTCCTCGTGCACCTGTTCAGCCGGCGGCACACGCGGGTGCTGCCGTTTCCGTCGTTGCGATTTCTCGAACCCTCGCGGCTGCTCCCCACTCGGCAAACGCGACTCAGTGATGTCCCGCTGCTGCTGCTGCGCCTGCTCCTGCTGGCGGTCGCGACTGCCGCGCTGGCGCAGCCGCTCTGGTCGCCGAACGCGCGCGACACCGGTGGCGGCGTGGCACGTGTCCTCATCGTCGACACGGCCGTCGTGATGGATGCTGCGGCACACCGTGCATTGCGTCAGGACCTCGACCAGCGCGCCGAAGGCGCACAGAGCGTGTTGCGCATTCCAACCGCCAACCCCTCGCACGCGCTCGACGGTGCCGCAGCCTGGCTCTCTGCACAGCGCGGGATGCACGAGGTCGTGGTCGTCTCCGACTTCCGCGCCACGGCGCTCGATTCACTCGATCTCGCCGCGTTGCCGCGCGATATCCGTCTGCAACTCGTCCGCGTCGGCCAGCGCAGCGCATCCGCTCCCGCCGCAGACACCGCCCCAGGCCTGACCGCGCCTGCCGATGGCGTGTACTGGTCGGCAGATCTCCCAACCGACATGCGTGAGGCGGTGATACGTGCGGTGCGCGCGCGCGGTGCACGCGTGCTGCGCAGCGAACCGGTACCCACGTCGATCGGCGCTGCGGCGCGTGTTGTGCTCGTCGCCTCACCCGCATCCGATCGCCTGCGCGAGTGGACACGGACGGCGCACGCGCTCAGGACACCATGGATGGGTCGCACGCTGCTCGCGCTGGCTGGGGATTCCATGGTCATCACCGCCGGTGCCGCGCTGCGCGTGCCCGATACCGTGATCGCGGCGCCGTTCGTGACCATCGTGCGTGATGCGCAGCAGGCACCCTTGGTGATGGCGGCGGCGATCAGTGACACCGCCGCCGCTGGAGCGGAGCGACTGATGATCTTGTCACGAGCGCCGGCCACATCGCTTGCCTCAGCGGCGTTGCTGCTGTCCGCCTCGCATGCACTCGCGGCACCGCAATCGGCAGATGCAAATGCCGGCATGACGGAGCTCGACAGCATCGCATCTCAAACGCCGAACGACGCCAGGCTTGCCGCGTGGACCCGCGCGCCGGCCGCCGCCACGATTCCCGCCGCCGCCACCGCCTCCGCTGAAGCCGTCCGCGGCGCATCGGACGGACGCTGGCTGTGGGTGGTGGTGCTCGCGCTCCTGGGCATTGAGGCGTGGCTGCGCCGTCGCATCGAACGGCGTACCGAGTCACGCGCTGCGTCGCGCACTCAGCACGGCACCGCATGACACGGGCACCGGTGTTGCACGCACTCCTCGCCCGCGCGGCCCGTCGTATTGGGCTGCTGGCGGCGCTCAACGGCGCAGCGGTGGGTGTGGCGTGCGCAACCGTGTGGAATCTGCGCGGCTTTGTCAGCCCGGTTGATGCGTCGCCGACTGCGTTTACACTGATCGCGCCGCTCATCATCGCCGGCGCCGTCGGTGCCGTCGTGGGCTGGATGACGACGACAACCCGCCGCGAGCGTATCGCACGCGACGTCGAAGCGCGCGTGCCGGCGGCCGCCAATCTGCTCGTCACCGCCGATGAACTGAATCGGGACGACGCCGCGTCGGCCGCTGCATCCATCATATCCACCGCGACAGATACCGCGACATCCGCGACGACGGCTGCAACCACATCGGCAGCGGTCTCCGCGATGGTGACGCATCGTGCCGAACGTCTCGCGGCGACGCTCGATGCGTCCGCCCTCTTTCCCGCAACGCAGGCGCTGCAACGCGCAGTGGCGAGCCTCGCTCTGTGGATCGGTGTCACCGCACTCGTGAGCCGTATTGATGGTGGCCCCTCTACCGTCCCGCTGCGTGCGGCCGTCGCCGCCGTGACCGGACGGGCGGACATCCAGCGCGTGCGCGTGCGCATCACGCCCCCCGCCTACACGCGTCGCGCCGACAGTACGCTGCGCGATCCCGCGCGCATCGAAGCGCTGGCCGGCAGCCGTATTGCACTCTCCATCGACGCCTCGGCGGATACACTGCTTGCCGTGATCGCACACGGCGGCACGTCGGAGCAACGGCGTGTCCCGCGCAGCGCCGATGGCACCTTCACGGTGACCGTGCCCGGTGATCGTGATGGATACATCGCGCTCGAGCCGCTCCGGGCGGGAGATACGGCGACCGCAGTCAACGCGGGGGCGCGCCGATTGATCGGTCTGACCATTCGAAGCGATGAAGCGCCGCGCGTGCGCATCGTCGCACCGGCGCGCGACCTCATCGTGCCCGACGCCAAACGCACCATCGATGTACGCGTCGAATCGGATGACGACCTCGCGATGGCCTCGTTGACCCTGCGCTATACCAAGGTGTCCGGTTCGGGCGAGCGGTTCACCTTTTCCGAGGGTCAGGTGCCGGTGACCGTCGCGCGCACCAGCCGCACGCAGTGGAACGCGCGCGCTGCACTGGCGCTGGAATCGTTGCTGCAGGAGCCCGGCGATCTGGTGGTCTATCGCGCCGTGGCAACCGATTCGCGTCCCGGGTCGCCCGGTGTGGAATCCGATGCCTTTATCGCCGAACTGGCCGCTCCGGGCGGCGTGGCGGCCCTCGGCTTTTCGCTGGATCCCGATGAAGATCGGTACGCGCTCAGTCAGCAGATGGTGATTCTCAAAACCGAAAAGCTGATTGCCAAACGTGCCACCATGCCCGCAGCAGCGCTTGCCGAAGAGGCGGCGCAACTGGCTGGCGAACAGCGTCGCGTGCGCGCCGAGTTTGTCTTCATGATGGGCGGCGAGTTTGCGCAGGAAGTGACGGGAGAAGACGCATCGGGCGATCTCGACGAGACGCATGAAGCGGAAAGTGAAGGCGAACTCGCTGACGGTCGCATGGCCAACAAAGGCCGTGCGTCGCTGTTGGCCGCCGTGCGGGCCATGAGCCGTGCCGCCGTCGCACTCACCGTGGCCGATCTCACACCGGCGCTCGCGAGTGAAAAGTCGGCGCTCAAGCAGTTGCAGGATGCGTTTGCACGGCAGCGATTTCTCATGCGTGCGCTGTCGCAGCGTGAGCAGCTCGATCCGGCGCGCCGCCTGACCGGAAAACTCGACAGCATCGCTCGTGGCCGCACTCCTGTCGGTGATGGCGAACGTGATGTTCGTGTCGCCGACTGGCGGCGCATTCTTTCCGATGTGCAGCGGTCCGGCGACGACCGCGGTACAGGCGCGCCGCTGGTGTTGCTGGCCGAGCGAGTACTGCAGCTCGATCCGTCCTCGACGGGTGCGCAGCGGATTGCGACGCAACTGAACGCCGCCGGTGCCTCGGGCACTGCCGCCACGGCTCGGCGCGCACTGCTTGATTCCGCGACGATCGGGATCACCGCCATCGTGCGCGCGTCGCTCCGGCCGGCCGCGGTGACGCTGCCTACGCGCGAGACACGGCAACTGCAGTCCGAGCTCGAGGCGTCGCTCGATGCGGTGCGTGCAAACCCGCGCGACACGCGGCGCGGCGGAGGACGTCCGTAGCGTGGCGACATCCCGCTCCGATACGCCTGGCGCGCCGTGGTTCACGCATGTGCTTCGCGGCGTGGCCGTCGCGATTGCCATCGCCGCCGCCATCGATCCGGCGATCACGTCGACGCGGCGCACGCGTCCCCTGATCGCCGTGGTCGCCGCCGACGCGATTGGCGATAGTGGATTGGTGACGCGCGTACGCCGTGAACTCGATGCGTCGTTTACCGTGGTGCCGGCAGCGCTCGACGTGGCGGCCGGTACGGTCCTGATCGGTGATCGCGTCCCCGACCGTCTGCGCGAGGGCGATGCACCTGTCGTGGCTGTTGCGTCGCGCGACGCGGCCGGGCCCAGCGTGCGTTTACGCCGCGTCGTGGCGCCAGCCCGCGCCACACTCGACGCGAGGGTCGCCGTGTCGATGACACTCGATGTCAGACCGCACGCAACATCGCCGTCAACATCGCCGTCAACCTCGCCATCGAGATCGCAGTCAACCACGCCGGCCACCGTGCAGCTCGAACTGCGCGCCGGTGAACGCGTGGTGTCGCGCGAACGCGTGACCGTGGGCCGCGATTCAGTCTTCACCCGCGCGCTCGCCTTTGTGCCGACGCGCGCTGCCGCGACGCTGCTCGAGGCACGAGCGTTTGTGGTTGGTGGCGCCGATACGGTGCGCCATCACCTGCTCGTGGACGTGCGCGCCGAACGCTGGTCGGTCCTGTTCTTTGACCGCCGCCCCTCGTGGATGTCCACCTTTGTGCGCCGGGCACTCGAGCGTGATCCACGCTTTGCGGTCACCAGCCGCATCATCACCTCCACCAACGTGAGCCGTGAGACGGGCTCGGCGCCGCTGTCGCTCGATGCCATCACGGCGGCCTCCGCCTTCGATGCCGTGGTCGTCGGTGCACCCGATGCACTCTCGGCGCGCGATGTCGACGGACTGTTTGCACTGCTGCGCACGCGCGGCGCGAGCGTGCTGGTGCTGGCTGATCGCGCGGCTCCCTCGCCGCTCGATGCGCGGTTGGGTTTCGGCGGCTGGCGCACCGTGGTTCGGCGGACCCCCGCCGCGATCGTTTCCACTGAGGCATCGGCCGGCGTCCGCGAGCCGCTGCGTCTCCGGGGGATCGCCATCGGCACACCGGCACGCCTTCCGGCCGCGGCAGACGTGTTCGCCGTTGTCGAAGGTGACACCCTGCGAGCGTCGCGGGCGCCGGGCGCGACGTCGGGTGCACCACTGTCACCCGTGATCTGGCGCATGCCGGTCGGATCCGGGCAGGTGATCGTGAGCGGCGCCTTCGATGCCTGGCGCTACCGCGATACCGCACAGTCGACCTTCGACGCCACGTGGCGCGATCTGGTGGACGAGGCGGCCAGCGCGCGCGAGCCGCGACTCGATCTGCAGCCGTCGCGCACGTTGGTCACTCCGCGTGCCGATCTCTCCGTAACCCTCACGGCGCGCGACACCGCGGCCCTTCTGGGTGCCCGCCTGTCTCTGCGACGGGCACGCTCCGATTCCACGTGGGACGCCCCGCAGCCAATCGACTCACGTGTCACCGGCCAGACACGGCTCGCGACCATGCGCGCACCGCTCACACCGGGTGTGTACGAGCTGATCGCGGCCAACGGCATCGACTCCGCGCGCGCGCCACTGCACGTGCTGCCGCAGCTGTTTCGCGATGGAGACGATGCCCCCGCACTGGTGGGCGCGTGGGCGAGCTCCCGTGGGGGGCAGGTCATTGCGCCGTCACGCCTGCCCGAGCTCAACACACTCCTGGCGTCGGCGGTTCGTCCCGCCCCCGAGCGCATCGTCTGGCATCCCATGCGCTCTCCGTGGTGGATGCTTCCATTTGCACTGGCGTTGGCCGGCGAATGGTGGTTCCGCCGCCGACGCGGTCTCGCCTGAGGCGCACCAGCCGGGACAGCAGCCGAGACCGCGCCCGCGCCCCTCTTCCGCCCGATGTTCTCGAAGGGCTACCATCTGCGGTGCCATTGCTTCTGCCGGCATCATCCCGGTGCCAGCGTTCCTCCAGTTTCCCGCGTAA
>JAGNMU010000311.1 GCA_017991005.1 Gemmatimonadaceae bacterium
GATCGTGGACTCGATGGTCAACGACATCATCATGCCCGTCGTCGGCCTGCTGACCGGTGGCGTCGATTTCACCAATCGCTTCCTGGTGCTCAAGGGCGACTCGTTCACGACCCTCGAGGACGCCAAAAAGGCCGGAGCCCCTGTGCTCGCGTATGGACAGTTCATCAACCAGGTGCTGACGTTCCTGATCGTAGCCTTCACGCTCTTCATGGTCATCAAGGCCGTCAATCGCATGCGTCGGACCCCGGCGGCCTGATCCGTCGATGCCTCCCGGCACCATCCGGTGCCGTGCGCCCATGGGCCCGAAAGGGACCATGGGCGCTGCTCTTTTCAGGGCAGCGGGCCGAGCTCCACGAGTATCGCGCCTTTTTCAACCGCGCTTCCGGGAACCGCCCGAACGGCGGTGACAACGGCCGGCACCGTGGCGCGGAGTTCGTTCTCCATTTTCATGGCTTCCACGACCACCAGTCCCTGCCCGGCTTCGACCTGGTCGCCCACGGCGACCTGGACGCGCACGACCAGTCCCGGCATCGGTGCAATGAGGGGCGCGGGACCGCTCGCCCCGGATGCCGCGGCCGTCAGGTCGCGTATGGCCCGCATGCGTTCATCCAGCGCCTCGGCACGTACGCGGACGCCATCAAGGTCCAGCTGCCAGGATCCACGGCCATCGCCACGTCGCGCCATCACACGGTGCACCTGCTCGCCAATCCGGACCAGCCGCACGGGTGTGCCGTCCAACGGCGTCTGGCTCACGTCATAGCGGTCGCCGTCAATGATGGCGGCGGTTCCATCGAGTTCGACCGTGATCCGCTCACCGTTCACGTCTACGATGTATTTCATGCGTTCTCCGGAACGAGCACGCACACCGTTTCCACGTGCGCGGTCTGCGGGAACATGTCAAAGCAGGTCAGCGCCGTGATGCGCCACTGCGGAAGACGAGACAGGTCGCGCGCCAGCGTCGCCGGATCACAGCTGACATAGACGAGGGCACGCACCCCTCGCCCGGCGGCTGCCGCGAGCGCCGCCGTGACACGCACATCGAGGCCGCGTCGAGGGGGATTGAGCACGACCACATCGGCGGGTAGTACCGCTTCGATCGCGTCTTCGACCAGCGCCGTGTGCACCTGCGCGCCCGGGAACGCCATCAAACGCACGCGCGCCACTTCGGTCGCCGACGCATCCGCCTCGATCGCCGCCACACGCACGCCCTCACCCGCCAGCGTCACCGCCAGATCGCCACGGCCGCTGTAGGCATCGACGACCGACGACGGGGCCAGCGCATGCACCTGCTCCAGTACGTGGGCCTGCAACTGCGCGGCCATGGCGGGATTCACCTGAGCGAACGCCAGCACTTCCCGATTCGTATCGCCGGCCACACTCACCGGTGCGCGTTCCACCGCTTGCCACCACACCGCGCAGAGCGCCGGAACGCCCGTCATAGCCTGCGCGGCCCACGCGTCCGCCTCCGGCCAGCGCCGGGCGCCCGACACCAGCAGGGCGACCCGCGCGCTGTCGTCCCCTCCGTCCACCGCACGGACCATGCGCAGCGACAGGCGGAGCGGATCCGCGCCAGCATCCGGGGTCGGCAGACCGCGAAGCACCTGTCGCAGCGATGACCAACACGCGATGAGAAGCGGATGCGCGATCGGGCATTCCTCCAACGCAAACACGCTGGAGCCGCTCGACCACGGCACCAGGCCACCGATCCAGTTGCTTCCCTTTTGCCGCAGCGTGAGCGTCAGGCGCTCGCGATAGTGCCACACGTCGCCGACGCGCAGGTCAGGCAGTGCCACATCGCGCTGTCCGACACGCGCCAGCGCTTCCTTCACGATGTGCTGTCTGGTGCGTCGCTGCGCGGCCGAGTTCACGTGCTGCAGCTGGCACCCGCCACACTCGTCCTGCACGTAGTGCCGGCACGCTGGCGAGATGCGGTCAGGCGAGGATTCGAGCACCTGCAACACGCGCCCGCGGGCGTAGCGCCCATGATTCACATAGGCCACCTGTGCCACATCACCCATTGCGGTGCGCGGCACAAAGCAGGTCAGCCCGTCGATCCGGCCGACGCCGGCCCCGCCGGCACCAATGCTGTCGATGGTGACCGTTGCGACTTCCTCCGTTCGAGGACGTGCCCGTCGCTCGCCGGCTGCGGCGCGTGATCGCGTCGGTCTCACGAGGTCCGGAGTCCTTCGCGCCGAGCGAGACGGGCCCACGACGACGTCGCATCGGCGTGCGACGACGCCGTCGGTTCACGCTCCGTCGACGATGGCCGAAACCCGCTGACGCGGTCCGCGTGGGTGAGGAGCGCAGCGGTGATGGCGGCCAGGCGCAACGTCTGCTGATCCTGCACGGGTGCCGTCAGCACGGGGAGCGTCTGTTCCAGCCACTGGATGGAAATGTCGCCACGCTGGAACTCCGGATGATCCATCACGCGCAGGTGAAATCCGCGCGATGTCTCAATGCCGTCGATGGTCAGTTCGTGCAAGGCGCGGCGCATGCGCGCAATGGCCAGCGCGCGTGTTGGCGCGTGCACAATGAGCTTGGCCAGCATCGGATCGTAGTACAGTCCGATGTGGCTTCCGGTTTCGATGCCGCTGTCCCACCGCACCCCGGGACCGCTTGGCACATGCAGATAGTCCACCCGCCCCGTCGACGGAAGGAAACCGTTTGTCGAGTCTTCGCTGGTGATCCGACACTCGATCGCCCAGCCGCGCGGTGTGAAGTCCTTCTGCGCGAACGGCAGCGGCGCGCCAGCCGCAATGCGCAGTTGCCACTGCACCAGGTCGATACCCATCACCAGTTCGGTGACGGGATGTTCGACCTGAATGCGCGTGTTCATCTCGAGAAAGTAGAACTGGCCGTCGCGGTCCAGCAGAAACTCACACGTTCCGGCGTTCACGTAGCCTGCCGCGCGCGCCGCCGCGACCGCGGTGGCTCCCATGCGCGCGCGAAGCTCAGGCGAGACGGCCACACTCGGCGCCTCTTCGATCATCTTCTGATGACGGCGCTGCACGGAGCATTCACGCTCGCCCAGATGCACCACATTGCCGTGCATGTCGGCGAGCACCTGGATTTCGACGTGGCGCGGGCCTTCGATGTACTTCTCGACGTACACCGCATCATCACCGAAGGCCCCCTGCGCCTCACGTTTTGCCGACGCGAGCGCATCGGCCAACTCATCAGCGGACCGCACGATGCGCATCCCTTTTCCGCCGCCGCCAGCCGCCGCCTTGAGCAGCACGGGATAGCCGAACGAATCGGCGATCGCGATGGCTTCATCGGCATCACGAAGCGCCTCGGTGGTACCGGGCACGACCGGCACGCCGGCGGCGATGGCCAGCTGACGCGCGGCAGTCTTGGAGCCCATCGCTTCGATGGCCTCGGCCGGCGGACCGATGAAGACCAGGCCTGCGTCTCGCACCGCGCGCGCAAACCATGCGCGCTCCGACAGGAATCCATAGCCGGGATGAATCGCCTGCGCGCCCACGCGTCGCGCCACCTCGATGAGGCGCTCGCCCACGAGGTAACTCTGGTTGGACGGTGGTGGCCCGACACAGACCGCTTCATCCGCCTCGCGCACATGCGGCGCACCGGCATCGGCCTCTGAATACACCGCGACCGTTCGCACTCCCAACTCCTGACACGCGCGAATCACGCGCAGCGCGATCTCTCCGCGGTTGGCGATCAGGACCTTCGAAAACGGCGGCTCCTCACGCCCGCTCGTCGCGGCACTCACAGCGGGAGGTTCCCGTGTTTCTTGGGCGGATTGCGATCGCGCTTTCCACGCAACGCGTCCAGCGCATCGATCAGCCGCGGCCGGGTATCGCGCGGGTCGATGACATCATCGACATACCCGCGCGCCGCCGCGATGTACGGATTCGCGAACTTCTCCGTATACTCGGCCACCCGGGCATCCATTGCCGCGACGGGGTCGGCCGATTCGCTGATTTCCTTGCGATAGAGGATTTCGACCGCACCCTTCGGCCCCATCACGGCAATCTCCGCCGTGGGCCACGCGATGTTGTAGTCGCCGCGAATGTGCTTGGAGCTCATGACGTCGTACGCGCCGCCGTACGCCTTGCGGGTAATCACGGTCAATTTGGGGACCGTCGCCTCACAATACGCGTACAGCAATTTTGCGCCGTGCTTGATGATGCCGCCGTGCTCCTGCGCGACGCCCGGGAGAAAACCCGGTACGTCCTCGAACGTCACCAGTGGAATGTTGAAACAGTCGCAGAAGCGGACGAAACGCGCGGCCTTCATCGACGCGCTGATATCGAGGACCCCGGCCATCACCGCCGGCTGATTGGCCACAATGCCGACGCTGTACCCGCCCAAGTGCGCGAACCCCACCAGGATGTTGCCCGCATAATCCGGCTGCACCTCGTAGAACTCGCCATCATCGACCACGCGGCGAATCACGTCATGCATATCGTACGGCTTGTTCGGATTGTCGGGCACGATGTCCAGCAGTGCCTCGTCACGCCGGTCGCGAGCGTCTCGGCCGCTGCCGCGCGGCGGATCATCCACGTTGTTGGAGGGCACGAAACGGAACAGTTCGCGAATCTGCTGGAGACACGCGAGTTCCGAATCGCACGCGAAGTGTGCCACCCCGCTCGTGCTGGCGTGTGCGTCGGCACCGCCCAGCGCCTCCATGGTCACGTCCTCGTGCGTGACCGTCTTCACCACATTGGGTCCCGTCACGAACATGTAGCTCGTGCCGCGCACCATGTAGATGAAATCGGTGATCGCGGGGGAATACACGGCGCCGCCGGCACAGGGGCCAAGAATGGCGGAGATCTGCGGGATGACGCCGGAGGCGAGCGTGTTGCGAAGGAAGATGTCCGCGTACCCGCCGAGGGACACGACCCCCTCCTGGATGCGCGCACCGCCCGAATCGTTGAGTCCGATGACCGGAGCGCCGTTCCGCACGGCGAGATCCATCACCTTGCAGATCTTTGCGGCATGCGCCTCGGACAAGGAGCCGCCAAACACCGTGAAGTCCTGCGAAAAGACATAGACGACGCGACCGTTGATCCGGCCATAACCGGTGACCACCCCATCGCCGTAGATCGGTGCCTCGCCGTCGTCGACCGCACGGGAGGTGACGAACCGATCGACCTCGACGAACGATCCCTCGTCGAGCAGGACATCAAGGCGTTCGCGGGCGGACAACTTGCCTTTGGCATGCTGCGCTGCGACCCGTGCCGCACCGCCACCCTGCTCGGATTTGTCACGAGCGGCGGCGAGTCGATCCAGCTTGTCGCGCATGGAGGTCGAAGAAGAGGACATGCGGCGGGAAGCTAGCGGCAACAGGCCAAAGCGACCAGCGCCGCCCCCGGGGTCAGGAGCGGCGCTGGTCGCACATTCTGGACGACGCCGTGAACTACGGCTTGTAGATGATGGGCAGCACGACCTTGGTGCGCACGCCCGCGCCGTTCACCTTGCCCGGCGAGAAGTCGATGCGGCTCACCACCTTCTTGGCCGCCTCACCCAGCGCCGTTTGGGTCGCGTCGACGACTTCGATCCGGCCACCTTCCACCTTTCCCTTCGCATCAACG
>JAGNMU010000312.1 GCA_017991005.1 Gemmatimonadaceae bacterium
CGCGTCCACGCCGCGTGTGGTCACAATGCACGGCTCCGACGTCCGGCTGGCGCAGCGACTCCGTCCCGCCCAACGGCTGATGCGCGCGGTGCTCGCCGATTGCGCGGCGCGCACCGCCGTATCCTCATGGCTCGCCAATGCCGTGCGAACCATCGCACCGCAGCTCCAGGTGGACGTCGCGCCAATGCCCGTGGACACGGCACGCTTCGTTCCTCCCACGAATGATGCGGCGCGTGCGGGCGTGCTCTTCGTCGGTCGCCTGAATGCACAAAAGGGCACCGCGGACCTCATCGACGCACTCGGGCATCCCGCGCTTCGCGAGGCGTCGCTGGTGGTGGTGGGCGATGGCCCCGATCGCGCTGCGCTCGAGCAACGTGCCATCGACAACGGCAGTGCTCCGCGCATTACGTGGCGCGGCACGCTGACTCCCACCGAGTTGGTGGCGCTGTACCAAGGGGCACGCGTGGTGGCGATGCCCTCACGCGATGAGGGGCTCGGACTCGTGGCCGTCGAAGCGCAGTTGTGCGGCACGCCGGTGGTGGCGTATGCATCCGGCGGTCTCACCGATGTGGTGCGTACAAACGCAGGTGGCGCGCTCGTCGCGGCGGGTGATACGGAGGCTTTGGCGCGTGCGCTGGCAGCGGTGGTGCACGACCCCGCAGAAGGTGCGCGACGCGGTCAATTGGCGCGCGCACAAGTGCTGTCGCGTTTCAGTCCCGCAGCGGTGGCGTCCGCGTATCGTGCGGTGTACGAACGCGTGCAAGCGCCACCGCGAGCAGGGACGTGACGCGCGCGGCGCGCGGCTGGTGGACGGCACTGCAAGTGCTGCTGCTGGTCGCCACGCTGGTGTGGGGCGGCGCGGCGCTTCGCGCTCAATGGGCACGACTGCGGGAGGTGGCCGCCGCTACGCCGATCGGATGGGGATGGGTGGTCATCGCCAGTCTGATCGTCCTCGGCACCTACGCCATGCTGATTCAGAGCTGGCGCATGCTGCTGGCCGGATGGGGAAGCCCCTTGGGGTACGCGGCCGCCGTGCGCGTCTGGACGATCGCCAATCTGGGTCGATGGATTCCGGGCAAAGTCTGGTCCGTCGGTGCCCTGGGTGTGCTCGCCCGACGTGAGGGGGTGTCGGGGGTGTCGGCGGCCGGCGCGGCCATCTTGGGTACCCTCCTCAATCTTGGTGCAGGCTTCGGGATTCTCGCCGTCAGCGGCACCCGCGTGCTCGGCGTATTCCGACCGTGGCTGCAGACGGCGGCACTGGCCGTCTCGGTCTGCTTCGTGGTTGGCACCTTGGCGCTCCCACGTATGCTGCCGCCCGTTCTCGCCCGTGTCGCTCGATGGCGCGGAATCGCGGGCCCTGATCAACAGCTCCCCGCCGGCACGCTGTGGCTCTCGACTGCCATCAATGCCCTCTCGTGGGTCTGTTATGGGCTGGCCTTCGCGGCACTGGCGCGTGGGATCACGCCGCAACTGACGGCGAGTCCTTCCGTATTCATCGTAGTTTGGACCTCGTCGTATCTCCTCGGTTATCTTGCACTCTTCGCGCCCGGTGGCCTCGTCGTACGCGAAGGCGTGATCGTCGCCGGTTTCGTGGCGATGGGCCTCGCAGGAAATGCCGATGCGACGCTCCTCGCGCTGGGTTCACGACTCTGGCTGACGGTGTTGGAGATTCTTCCCGGTCTCATCGCCCTGCTGGTGTCTGCGGACTGGATGCGTCCCGCGGCCGGACGCACACCGTAACCTTCCACTCTTACTTCGCGCCATTGATGGTTCGCCTTGACGCGTCGGCTTCTTCCGACCCAGCGCCTCGTCGCCCGCTTGTGTGGGCGGCGCTGATTTCGGCCGTCGCGACATTGCTGCTGGCCTGGCCCGCGCTGCTCGGCAAGTTTCTGGTCAATCCGAATTCCGATCAGTACATCGCCGGATATTCATTCCGCGAGTTTGCCGCGCGATCGCTGCGAGAAGGGCAGGGGTTCCCGCTCTGGAACCCGTACCAGTTCGGTGGCATGCCGTACGTCGCGGCGATGCATGGCGACATCTTCTATCCCACGTTCCTGCTTCGGTTGTTTCTGCCGACCGATGTTGCGATGACCTGGGGCTTCGTGCTTCACACGATGCTCGCCGGATTCTTCACCTTTGGATTCCTGCGCGCCTCGGGCGTGCGGTTTCACAGTGCCGCCATCGGTGGGGTGGCCTATCTCCTGAGCGGGGCGGTCGCGTCATACGCATCGCCCGGCCACGATGGCAAGCTGTTCGTCAGTGCACTGCTGCCCGCCGCCCTGTGGGCGCTGCTGCGCGGCATGCGAGACGGACGCAGCGGCGCGTGGGGCGCCCTGGCGTTGATTGTCGGACTGGCCGTGCTCTCGCCGCATCCACAGCTGCTGCAGTATCTCTTGCTTGTGGCCGGCGCGTACGCCTTGTTCCTCGCCATGCGGCCACAGGCGGTCGCTTCCGAGCCCACGGTGCCTGCGGGTGCCGTTGTCTCTGGCATCGCCATCACACATCCCTGGCCACGGCTCGGACTTGCGCTCGGGGCCGTTATCCTTGGCGCCGCGATGGGTGCCATCCAGTACCTGCCGGTCCGAGAATACGTGGCGTGGTCTCCGCGTGCCGGTGGCAAAGGATACGAGTACGCCACCAGTTTCTCGCTGCCGTTTGAAGAAACGATCAACACGTATTTGCCGCAGTTTTCGGGAATTCTCGACAGTTATTGGGGTCGCAACGGCATTCACTTTCACAGTGAGTACATCGGGGCGAGTGTCCTTGTCCTGGCGTTTTTTGCTTTTGGCGGTGGCCTGCTCAATCGACATCGTGCGCATGCCTGGTTCTGGCTGTCGACGCTGATCGTCGCGTTGTTCTGGGCGTGGGGAGGGAACACGCCGTTTTATCAGTTGGTGTACGCCATCGTCCCCGGTTCCAAGTTCTTTCGGGCCCCATCGACGATCCTGTACGTCGTCGCGCTTGCCTGCGCCGTGCTGAGTGCCTTCGGCGCTGAACGCGTTCTGGCGGGCAAGGCATCGGTTCGGTACGCCGGTATTTGGGCGGCCATTGCGGTCGTGATCGCCGTGCTGGCGTCAGCGGGCGGCCTCACGAATCTGGCGCTCGCCGTCCTCAGCGAGCGGGCCGACGCCATTCAGGCCAATGCGACCAACGTGGTGATTGGGGCGTGGCGGTCCGCGGTCGTCGTCCTCGCCACCGTCGCCGTGTTCGTGTTGAGCGCCCGTGGCCAAATCACACGGCCTCGCGCCGGCTGGGTGCTGCTGCTCATCGTTGCCGTCGATCTGTGGAGCGTTGAACGCAACTACTGGAAGTTCTCCGCGCCCGCCGCAGAACTCTATGCCGACGATGCGATCATCACATACCTCAAGGCTCAGCCTCAGCCCGCACGGGTCATTGCCTTGCCGCTGAGTGAAAACATGGCGCCGCACGATCCGTTCATCGCCGGTGACGCGCTGATGCACCACGATATTCGTGGCGTCCTTGGGTATCACGGCAACGAATTGGGGCGCTACCAGGAACTGTACGGCAAGAACGAGGGGTACCAATCTCTCGCGAATCCCAATTTCTGGGCGCTCACGAACGCGCGGTTCTTCTACACCAACGCCAATAGTCTTCCATTTCAGGGTGCCAAACTCGTCGCCGGACCTGTTCGCAACGCCGCAGGCACCATGACCTATCTCTACGAGCTGCCGGGCACCAATCAGTTCGCCTGGCTGGCTCCCTTGATCGTCAAGCTGGACGATGCGACGACCAAGTCCACCGTCCTGAACCCGCTGTTCGACGTCCGACGCGTGGCCATTTTTGATACAGCCGCAGCGGTGCAGGCGAAGCCCGTCAACTCCCCGTTGCCACCGGCAATCGAAAGTGGCGTCCAGGTCACGAGCTACGCTCCCGGGGCCATCGAGCTCACGTTGCAAGCGTCGGCACCAGCCGGCAGTGCCCTCGTCGTCGCCGAGAACTACTACCCGGGCTGGACCGCCACCGTCGATGGCACCCCAGTCACGGCATCACGAACCGATCTGACCCTGATTGGAGTGGAACTCCCCGCGGGCGCCAAACGCGTGTCGCTCCGCTTCGACAGCGCTCCATACCATACCGGAAAACGCGTCACGCTCGGCGCCCTGGCGCTGGCCCTGATTCTTACGATCGGTGGCTGGCTCCGAGATCGTCGCCGTCTGCGACCCGAAGCTGCCTGAGGAATATCGAGTGACCCGTACCGCATCACCGGCCCGTGGCGTCGTCGCCATCCACGAACGCGCCGTCGTCATCGTTCCGACTTATAACGAGAGCGAGAATATCACGCGGATCGTCCCGCTGATTCTCGCCCAGGATCCGCGCATCGAAGTGCTGGTCGTCGACGACAACTCTCCGGACGGCACTGGCCGACTCGTTGACGAGATGGCCGCAGCCGAGCCGCGTATCCACGCGCTGCATCGGCAGGGAAAGGAAGGGCTGGGTCGTGCATACCTCGCCGGCTTCCGCTGGGCGCTCGAACAGCGGTTCGACCTGATATTCGAAATGGACGCCGACTTTTCTCACGACCCCGCCCATTTACCCGAATTTCTGGCTGCCATCGAAAACGCGGATATCGTGCTCGGTTCGCGGTATCGTGACGGCAAGGTCACCGTAGTCAACTGGCCGATCGCGCGTCTGCTGCTGTCCTACGGCGCCAACGTGTACGCGCGCGCCGTCACCGGTATGACACTCGGCGATGCGACCGGCGGCTTCAAGTGTTTTCGTCGTCCGGTGCTCGAGGCGATCCCGCTCGACGACGTGCGCTCCAATGGCTATGCGTTCCAAATCGAGATGAGCTTTCGGGCTTGGAAGCGGAACTTCCGCATTGCCGAAATCCCCATCGTGTTTCATGACCGGACGGAAGGTGAGTCCAAGATGTCCAAGCGCATCATTCGTGAAGCCATTTGGATGGTATGGCGTCTGCGTTGGTGGGGCATTACCGGGCGGTACTGATTCAGCGCAGCCGGTCCGGTTTCGGCGTCAGCGAACGACCTGGCCTTTCCGATCACATATTTCCCGTATCCACGCATGTCGGATTCACGCGGGACATCGAGAGACCTTCGCGGGCTGGCCTTTGCGAAGATGACTGGCTCCGGCAACGATTTTGTCTTCTTCGATGGGCGCGAGTCGGACGTGCAGCATGTGATGCAGCCTGATGCCATCGTTGCGATCTGCAATCGGCACAATGGAATAGGGGCGGATGGCGTGGTGGTGCTTGAACCGTCCGCTCCTTTGACAGCCGCTCCCAGTCAGTCGGGGTTCGACGCAACCATTCACTATTTCAACAGTGATGGGAGTCCGGCAGATTTGTGCGGCAATGCCACTTTGTGTTCCACGGTAATGGCCGCATCACTGGGCTTCGGAGCGCCCGAGGGGATGACGTTGGCCACTCCGGCGGGACTCATCCGAAGCAGACTCAGCCATATGCTACCGGAGATCGATCTCCAACCAGTCTCGACGGTGCTGACGGACATCGACGTTGCGCCGGCATCCGGGGAATCCAGGATCGGCTTTGCGGTGGCGGGCATTCCGCACCT
>JAGNMU010000025.1 GCA_017991005.1 Gemmatimonadaceae bacterium
GCCGAACTGTCTGCGGGCGCTGATTCCCCACGTCGCGGTGCGGTGGCCTTCGAACGGTTCTCCGTGCGATTCGGCCGCATTGGCGCCTTGCACGATATCGACCTGGTCATGGCACCGCAGCAGGTGACCTCGTTGATCGGGCCGTCCGGATGCGGCAAGACGACAATGCTGCGCGCCATCAACCGGCTCAACGAAACGATGCCCGGCGCCACGCATGCCGGCTGCGTTCGGTTGGACGGGGACGACGTGTATGACGCGGACGTCGACACCAGCGCGCTCCGTCAGCGCATCGGCATGGTATTCCAGCGATCCACGCCGTTTCCGCGCAGCATCTTCGAGAACGTCGCGTATGGCCCGCGCCTGAACGGTCTGGCGCAAGGCTCGGCGCTCGACGACAAGGTCGAGGCGGCGCTGCGCCGCGCCGCGCTGTGGGAAGAAGTGCGCGACCGCCTGCGCGATAGCGCACTGCGTCTCTCCGGCGGTCAGCAACAGCGTCTGTGCATCGCGCGCGCGCTGGCCAACGATCCCGAAGTGCTGCTGCTCGATGAGCCCACAAGTGCCCTCGATCCCACCGCGGCGCAGCGCATTGAGGAGTTGCTGTACGATTTGCGCCGGGACCTGTCAATCGTGCTGGTCACGCATAACTTGCATCAGGCGGCCCGCGTCTCCGACCGCACGGTGTTTCTCGATGATGGACGTATTGTGGAAGTCGGGAACACCCGCGCGCTCTTCACCGGACCGCGCGAGGCGCGTACGGAGGCGTTCATCACGGGGAGATTCGGCTGATGGCGGAAGGGTCCGGCTTGACCGGTGGCTTCGGCGGTGGCTACCGCCACTTTCACGACGAGCTCGCGACGCTCAAGCAGCGCCTGCTCGACATGTCGGAACGTGCCGAGTCGCTGGTCGACCTCTCCATCGAAGCGCTGCTCGAGCGCGACCCGGACAAGGCGCAGCTCGTGATCGAAAGCGATCGCGAGCTCGATCGACTCGAGGTCGAGGCGGAGAATCTCGCCATTTCGTTGCTGGCCCTGCAGCAGCCGATGGCCCGGGATCTGCGTTTCCTCATCGGCGCCATCAAAGTCTCGAGCGACCTCGAGCGTGTCGGTGACCATGCCGTGAACATCGCGCAGTGTGTCGTGCGACTCACCGACAATCGGGGCGTCGCCCCGCCAGTGCCCGCCATCGCCGATATGGCGCGACGCGCCCGCGCGATGCTGAGCGATGCGCTGGATGCGTTCATTCGCGGTGACGGCGCGCTCGGCCGCGCCGTCGGCAAGGCCGATGATGCGGTCGATGAACTGCATGAGAGCATCTTCCGCTCGCTGCTCACGTACATGATGGGCGACCCGCGCATGATCTCGCCGTCGCTTGAACTGCTACTCGTCAGCCGCAATCTCGAGCGCGTGGCCGATCTGGCCACCAACATCGGCGAAGACGCTGTCTACCTTGCCGAGGGCAAGCAGATCCGCCATCGCTACGACGAGGAGCATGCCAACGCTGCGGAGGGCACACTGGTCGGCGGTACGGCAGCCTCCGAAGACGCCCTGCACCGTGCAAAGCCGGCTCCCACCCAAACCGAAGAGCGTCGACCGTGACGGCTCGACCACTGACTCCCGCGTTCGGCAGCGTCGTCACCGGCGACCAGCGCATTGCCGCGATCGACATCGGATCGAACTCGATTCGGCAGATCGTCGCCGATGTCTCGCCCACTGGGCAGATTCGCGTGCTCGACGAAATGAAGGCGATGCCGCGACTCGGCGAGGGGTTGGAGCGCACCGGTGCACTCGGGCAGACGGCGCTCGACGCGGCACTCGCGTCCGTGCAACGCATGGTGATGCTCGCACGGCAACTGGGCGCGGCGCGCATTGAAATCGTCGCCACCAGTGCCGTGCGCGACGCCACCAACGGCGTTGAGTTCACCACGCGTGTGCACGCGCTCACCGGCGTCGAGGTGCGCATTCTCAGCGGCGAGCAGGAAGCGCTTCTGTGTTATCGCAGTGCGCTCGCACATTTCGAACTTGGTGCGGGCCGCTCGCTCGTCATGGATATCGGTGGTGGCTCGCTCGAGATCGTGCTCGCCAAGGATGGTCTGATCGAACGCGTCGCATCACTGCCGTTCGGAGCGGTACGACTGACCGAGCGATTCCTCTCTCCCGCGGTGCGCCCGCGCGGGGTGCGGCTGCTGCGCGAGCACGTGCGCGAAGGGCTGCGAAAGGCGTCGCCCGTGAAAGACTGGCGCGGCGTCCACGTCATCGGATCCGGTGGCACGTTCACCAACCTTGCCGGCATCATGATGGCCCGGCAAGGCATGAAGGAGCGTTCACCGCACGGTACCCGCGTGACGCGCGTGGAACTGGAGCATGTGTTGGACTGGTTGCAGCGGCTTGCACCCGAAGAGCGCACGGCCGTTCCCGGCCTCAACCCGGCGCGTTCGGACATCATCGTCGCCGGTCTCGCGACAGCGGCCGAAGTGCTGGCACGATTCGATGCGCGCGATCTGGTCAGCTCGGGATACGGCATCCGCGAAGGGTTGCTGCTGGAGTCGGCACGCGTGACGCCGGTCGTGGCCGACCCCGGCGCCGCCCGAGAGCGCTCTGTCCGCGAATTTGCCGAACGGTGCCACTACGAAGAGCCGCATGCGCGCCAGGTGCAGCTGCTGGCGCTGCAGCTATTCGACGCCTTGGCTCCCCGCATGGGCCTCGGTGCGGTCGATCGTCGCATTCTGGCGGATGCCGCTCTCCTGCACGATGTCGGCTACCACATCAATTACGAGAACCATCACAAGCACTCGTTTCACCTGATTTCGCACGCCGAACTGTTGGGCATGACCCCCGCGGAGCAGATCGCCATCGCGCATGTGGCGCGCTACCATCGTGGCGGCGCTCCCAAGCGAAAGCATCGACAGTATTCCCAGCTCGATCGTGTGCTTCGCGAGCGGATCGTCAAACTGTCCGCTCTGCTGCGATTCGCCGATGGCCTGGATCGTGGGCACGTCGGCGCGGTCGGACGACTCAAGGTGCGGTGGGCCGCCGAGGCCGTTCGTGTCACCGTCGGCGAGGCGCAGGGCGCCACCAGCGTCCGTCTCGAATGCTGGGGTGGCGCGCGGAAACGCGCGCTGCTCGAACACGTCCTCGGCCGGCCCGTCGAGGTGATCGCCCCCGACGGCGTCGTGGTGACCTTCGAGGAGGGCGACGGGGAATAGGCAGGTTCGGCGGTACCCGGCGCGTAACGAATGTAACCGTTGTGTCACGGGACTCCGTTACACTGTAACGACCGGTTTAGACTCTTGGCTCCCGTTGTGACAAACGTGTGCCCGAGTCTTTACACATGCGCGGTTGCGAACGCGTTCGCCGATTCGAATTTGTGGGGGTTGTGCTGCTCCTGGCCCTCACCGCCCTCACCGCCCTCACCGCCCGCTCCGCCAGCGCACAGGCGCCAGCCGGCCCGTCGGGCACGCCGACACCGAGCGCCGCGCCGGCACCGCCGACCCCTTGGTACGAAAAGCTGCGTATCCGCGGGTACGGCCAAATCCGTTACAATCGGCTGCTCGAGTCCAATGACTCGCTCCAGTGTGAGCAGTGCGACCGGAGCTGGGGTGCCAACGGCGGGGTGTTCATCCGACGCGCGCGCATCGTCGTACAGGGCCAGGTCCACCCGCGACTGTTCATCTACTTGCAGCCTGACTTCGCGAACACCGTCGGGACCTCGGGGAACGTCGCCCAGTTGCGTGACTGGTACGTGGACGTCGGTCTCGATCGGAAAAACGAGTACCGGGTCCGCCTGGGTCAGAGCAAGGTGCCGTACAGCTTCGAAAACATGCAGAGCAGCCAGAATCGGTTGCCGCTCGATCGTGCCGACGCCACCAACAGCGCCAGCGCCAACGAACGCGACCTGGGCGCATTTTTCATGTGGGCACCCAAAAAAATTCGCGACCGCTTCAGCGCTCTCGTCAATGACGGGCTCAAAGGCAGCGGTGACTACGGCGTCCTCGCGATTGGCGCGTTCAACGGACAGACGGCCAATCGACCGGAAGCCAATAACTCGCTCCACGTGGTCGCACGAGCGACGTACCCGATCGCGGTGGGCACTCAGATCATCGAGCCGTCGATTGCCGCGTATACGGGCAAGTACGTCGTCACGTCGGATCAGCGGAGCGCTGGGGTACGAGGTGTCGCCGACTGGAATTACCGCGACGAGCGCGTGGTCGGCTCACTCTCGATCGCGCCCAAGCCGTTCGGCCTGCTCGCCGAGTACAACGTGGGTCGCGGTCCTGAGTTCAATCCGGCGACCGACAGTATCGAGACCCAGTCGCTTAAAGGCGGCTTCGTGACCGCCACGTATATGCTGAAGCGCCACAAGCACATCATCCTGCCGTTTGTGCGCTACCAGGTCTACGATGGCGGAAAGAAGCAGGAGCGCGACGCGCGCAGCTACAACGTGAACGACTACGAGGTCGGCCTCGAGTGGCAGCCCAGCGCGAGTTTCGAACTGGTTTCCGCCTGGTACCACGGCGACCGTCGATTCGAAGACCGCACGCGGCCAACCAACCGGCAGCGCGGCGACTTGCTTCGCCTTCAAGCCCAATTCAATTTCTGACGCCGCGCGTCCGGCGCGGGCAGCGCACCACACGCGCAAACGCGTCGACTAGACGTCGTCGAATGCCGGGTTGGTGCGCCCCTTCCCTTCGGTTCGTGCATGCCCGCGCGGCGGCGGAGAACGACGGCGCGCCGGCGTGCTGGGTTTGCCCTCCGGACGCATCCCCCAGGCATCCCGCATGAACACCTGCTGCGTGGCGCGCTCTGGCCCCTCTCCACGCTCCCGCCGGCGATACACGCCGTCGGCACCGAGCTCCCAAGCCTGGCGGTTGTCCGAGAGGCACGTTTCGAGCACGGCGTGCAGACGACGGTGCCACTGCACATCGTCGATCGGGACAATCGCCTCGACCCGGCGATCCAGATTGCGTGGCATCCAGTCGGCCGAGCCCAGGTAGTACTCGGGGTGCCCACCGTTGGCGAAGTACTGCAGTCGCGAATGCTCGAGGAAACGACCGATGATCGAGACGACACGAATGCGCTCGCTCACGCCCGGCACGCCCGGTAGCAGGCAGCAGATCCCGCGCACGATGAGGTCGATCTCGACGCCCGCCTGCGAGGCGCGATACAGCGCGCCGATGACCTGCGGGTCCACCAATGCGTTCATCTTGGCAATGATGCGCCCCCCCCGCCCCGCCTTCGCGTGCACGGCTTCCCGTTCGATCAACTCGATCGTCCGGTCGCGCAGATTGGCCGGAGCCACGAGCAGTTTCCGGTACCGCTTCTGCCGTGACATGCCGGTCAGCGAGTTGAACAGATCGGTCAGGTCGGCACCGATTTGTGCGTTGCAGGTAAACAGTCCGAGATCGGTGTAGAGGCGCGCGGTTTTGGAGTTGTAATTGCCCGTCCCGATATGGCAGTATCGCCGGATGCCGTCTGTGTCCCGGCGCACAACCAGCACCGTCTTCGCATGCGTCTTGAGGCCCGGCAATCCATACGCCACGTGGATGCCATAGCTCTCCATCTGGCGGGCGAACGAGATGTTGTTCTGCTCGTCGAAGCGCGCCTGCAGTTCGATGAGCACGGCCACCTGCTTGCCCTGCTCGGCTGCTTCCGTGAGCGCACGCACGATGGCGGTGTCGCCTGATGTCCGGTACAGCGTCAGTTTGATGGCCAGCACCTGCGGATCGTGCGCCGCCGTTTCGAGAAACGCCTCGACGGATGCCCCAAATGATTCGTACGGATGGTGCACCAGCAGGTCGCCTTCGCGGATCGCGTCGAAGACGTTTCGGCCGTCGCGCAACGGGACGGGCACCACCGGTGTGTACGGCGCGTCGTGCAACTCGGGCAGATCGATGCCACTGAGCGTCATCAAGTCGCCAAGTTCGAGCAGCTCATCGACGGCGTGTACATCGTGCGCGTGCAGCGGCGCCACCGCTTGCGTTTCACTCTCGCCCAGCTCTTCGAGCAGCAGCTGGCGCATCGACGCGGGCATGTCGCGTTGCACCTCGAGACGGACCACCTCTCCGAATCGGCGCTGAAATACCTGCTGCTCGATGGTTTCGAGCAGATCTTCCGGCTGGTCGATCTGTCCGAGGTCCAGATCGGAATAGCGGGAGATACGAAACGTGTGCCACTGCTCCACCCGCATGCCCGGAAAGAGCGCTTCAAGATTCGCGCCGATCAGGTCTTCGAGTGCAACAAACCGATGTCCGGTCCCAACGGGAATCCAGCGCGGCAGCGAACGCGGCACTTTGACACGCGCAAAGTGATCCTCGTCCGTGTCCGGATCGCGGATTTCCACCGCCAGCGACAATGAAAGATTCGAGATGTACGGAAACGGGTGACCCGGATCGACGGCCAGCGGCGTCAGAACCGGAAACACCTGGGACTCGAAAAACGCTCCGACCGTCTGCAGTTCGTCGGGTGTCAGCTCATCCACGCGAAGCACACGAATGCCATGTGCCGCGAGCGCGGGCCACAACTGCTCGCGCAGGACATGGCGTCGTCGTTCGAGCAGCGCGGTAACGCGCGTCCGGATCGCCTCGAGCTGCTCGGGCGGCGCCAGCGGATCGGGCGGATATTGCGTCGCTCCCGCTGCGACTTTGCGTCGCAGTCCCGCGACGCGCACCATGTAGAACTCGTCGAGGTTGGTACTGAAGATGGCCAGAAACTTGAGGCGCTCCAGCAGCGGCACCCGTTCGTCGAGCGCTTCTTCAAGGACACGCGCGTTGAAATCGAGCCAGGACAGCTCTCGATTGAGGTACGGCAGGGCGAGCGATGAAGAAAGCGGCATGTGCGATGCCGGCGGCGATGCGCCGCCGGCAGACGGGAATCAATGAGTGATGAAGGCCGCGAGCAGCTGATACGAAATGGCCGCCATGAGTGCCGACGCCGGAATGGTAATCACCCACGCCCAGACGATGCGACTCGCCAACCCCCAACGAACCGCCGACAGTCGATTGGTGGCACCTACGCCGACAATTGCACCGGTGATCGTATGCGTCGTACTGACCGGGATGCCCAGCTTCGTCGCCGCAAGAATCACCAATGCGCCGCCGGTCTCAGCACAGAAGCCGCCGACCGGTCGCAGCTTGGTAATCCGCGTGCCCATGGTGTGGACGATACGCCACCCACCAAAGAGCGTCCCCAGCGAGATGCACGTATACGCGCTGAGTTCAACCCACAACGGGATGGTGTCGAGTGACTCGACGTAGAGGTGCTGCTGCCAGCCGGTCGCGCCGGCGAACAGCGTTTTCGACGCCACGAGCAGTCCGACGATGATGCCCATCGTCTTCTGCGCATCGTTACCGCCATGCGCCAACGACAGCAGCGCCGAGCTGGTCATCTGCGCGATGCGGAAGAACTGTGTCGTTCCACTGTTCGAGGCTTTCCGGAACAGGTTCATCACGATCAGCATGAGCACGAAGCCCATGAGCATGCCGAGCGCGGGTGAGACCACAATGGCCGAGAGGGTCTCAATCCACTTCTTGCCCCACAACAGTGCGGCAAAACCGGCTTTTGACACCGCAGCGCCCGCATAGCCGCCGATCAGTGCGTGTGATGAACTGGACGGAATCCCGAACCACCAGGTCAGCAGATTCCACGCGATCGCACCGAGCAACCCGCCGAGAATGACGGACGGGTCGACGATCTTCACGTCGATGAACCCGCCGCCAACCGCCTTGGCAACGGAGGTGCCGACCCAGAACAGCGCGAGAAAGTTGAAGGATGCCGCCCAGATCACCGCGGCCAGCGGGCTCAGGACACGCGTGCCGACGATCGTCGCGATGGAATTGGCAGAGTCGTGAAAGCCGTTGATGAAGTCGAACGCGAGCGCGACGACGATAATGAACAGAACGAAGTAGACCACAAGGCCTCAGTTCAACTGTTCTTGAGCGCGATACTGGCGAGCACGTTCGACACGTCATCGCACTCGTCGATCGCGTGCTCAAGCGCGTCGTAAATTTCCTTCCACTTGAGCACCTCGATGGCGGGTTCGTCATGTTCGAACAGGGCCCCCACGTATTCGGCGTACAGCGCGTCCCCTTCCTCTTCGAGCAGCTTGATCTTGCGGCTGTGTTCTGCCATCCGCTTGGGCTTCTGCACATCGGACACCGCTTCCAGAATCTCGGCGCTGGCTTTGACGATCACTTCGGCCAACTGCACGCCACCGGTCCGGGCGACCGTCACGCGGAACATCACCACGCGTCGAGCGGCGCCGTTGATGATGTCGATGACGTTGTCGAGTCGCTTGGCCAGCAAATGAATGTCTTCGCGATCAAGCGGTGTGACAAAACTGGTGTCAATGCGCTGATTGATGAGATGCACGATGGCATCGCCATCGGTCTCCACTTTCTTGATATCGGCCGCGATGCGCGCGGCATCCGCTGGCGTTTCAAGCAGCGTCTTGAGGAGCCTCGCCGACTGACCGATGTACTCGGCGAGCTGGCGGAAATGATCGAAGAATGTTTCGTCTTTGGAGAACAGCTTCACGGAAGGTGTTGGCTGGAGAAAACGTGGCGCTGACCGGGACCATCGCATCACGATCAGCGATCCGACGAGAGCGGCGATGAGCCGTTCGCGCTGAGCGAAAACAAGCGCCGCTTCGGGAATCGCAGAACGGTGACGTACGTAACGATTGCGTCACCGCCGCCGTCGCGCTACGCCCATTCGATTGACCATGCGCCTCGTAGTTTGCCGGAACGCGCGCGATGGGCCGACCACGAACCGTTCAGGACCAAACGACTTTGGCGTCTGCGCCTACGCGCCGTCGCCGCAAGAAGTCGAGATTTCTGAACCAATGAATGAGGACGGCACCGGCAACAAAGCCGCCGATGTGCGCCCACACCGCAACCCCGCCGGATACGTCGCGCTCAAGCGGACGCAGTTGCGGAAGGCCAGCCAGCACCTGACTGCCAAACCACATGATCAGGACAGCCCATGCGGGCACGTGAAAAAGAAAGACCGGCGGAAAGTAGGTGCGAACCGACACGCGTGGGTACAGGAACAGGTACGCGCCCATGATGCCCGAGATCGCCCCGGATGCGCCCACCGTCGGTACCGGTGACGTCGGCGACAGCGCCACATGCGTGAGCGCCGCCAGCACGCCCGTGAGCAGATAAAACGTGAGGAACCGCAGGCGCCCCATGCTGTCCTCGACGTTGTTGCCGAATACCCACAGATACAGCGAATTGCCGATGATATGGCCCCAACTGCCGTGCAGAAAGATCGACAGGATCGGGGTCAGCCAGTTGATCGGATGATTGTCCACGACACAGGCCATCTCCCGGCCATCGATGACCCCCAGCGGTACGCCGTCGCCGAGTCGGGCCATGCGCGTGACTTCACCCGGCACCAGGCCGTACTCACAGACGCTGACCGCGAGGGCCATCGGACTCCCGCCACCCTGAATCAGCAGCCACACCGCCCAGGTGACCACCAGAATCCCGATCGTCATGATCGGGGTTCGGAGCGTCGGGTTGTCGTCCGATATCGGAAACATCAGGTCTCCGCCAGGGTGGCCATGAGGTGCACGCTGAAAACTGCGTGCCGAAGTGGCAGACTGCCAGACAGACAGCCGAATACCGGCTTTTCTGCAACGAACTGCGCCGCTCCGGCAGCAGAAGAGCGGCCCATCCCTTGCCTCCTCTCCGCCCCAGCGACGGCCACGTGGCCGACGAGCGGTTTGGCGAGTTCTCCATCCCTACGAGACAGCAATGGCTGAGAAAGTTATCGGCATCGACCTCGGCACTACGAATTCTGTCGTGTCCGTGCTTGAAGGTGGCGATCCCGTGGTGATCCCGAACGCCGAAGGCGGACGGACGACGCCCTCGGTGGTCGGATTCACGAAAGACGGCGAGCGCCTGGTTGGCCAGATCGCCAAGCGGCAGGCCGTCACCAATCCCCAGAACACGATCTTCTCCATCAAGCGCTTCATGGGCCGCCGCACGTCGGAAGGCCAGAGCGAGCAGTCGCGCGTGCCGTACAAGATCGTGGCGGGTCCCAATGACGTCGCGTCGGTCGAGGTGGGCGGCAAGCGCTACACGCCACCCGAAATCTCGGCGATGATCCTGCAAAAGATGAAGCAGACCGCCGAAGACTATCTCGGCCATTCGGTCAGCAAAGCCGTCATCACGGTGCCGGCCTACTTCAACGACGCCCAGCGCCAGGCCACGAAGGATGCCGGCAAGATTGCCGGTCTTGATGTGCTGCGCATCATCAACGAGCCCACGGCAGCCGCACTCGCCTACGGTCTCGACAAGAACAAGAAGAAGGACGAGAAAGTGGCCGTGTTCGACTTGGGCGGCGGCACGTACGACATCTCCGTCCTCGAACTCTATGATGTCGACGGCACGCGCCAGTTCGAAGTGAAGTCGACCAACGGTGACACACACCTGGGCGGCGACGACTTCGACCAGCGCGTGATGGATTGGCTGGTGGCCGAGTTCAAGCGCGATCAGGCGATCGATCTCTCGAAAGATCCGATGGCCATTCAGCGCCTCAAGGAAGCCGCAGAAAAGGCCAAGATGGAACTGTCGAGCGCCAACAGCACCGACATCAATCTGCCGTTCATCACGGCCGATCAGTCGGGCCCCAAGCACCTGAACTACTCGCTCACGCGCGCCAAGTTCGAGCAGCTCGTGGACGATCTGATTCAGCGTACGCTCGAGCCGATGAAGCAGGCGCTCAAGGATGCGGGCATGCAGCCGAGCGAAGTCGACGAGATCATTCTCGTCGGCGGCTCGACGCGTATTCCGAAGATTCAGCAGGTGGTGAAGGACTTCTTCGGCAAGGAGCCCAATAAGGGTGTGAACCCCGACGAAGTCGTGGCGGTGGGTGCTGCGATTCAGGGCGCGGTGCTGACCGGTGAGCAGAAGGACGTGTTGCTGCTCGACGTGACGCCGCTGTCGCTTGGCATTGAAACGCTGGGTGGCGTGATGACGGTGCTCATTCCGCGCAACACGACCATCCCGACCAAGAAAGCCGAGACGTTCTCCACGGCGGATGACAATCAGACGACGGTGGAGATTCACGTGCTGCAGGGTGAGCGCGAACTCGCCGTGTACAACCGCACCATCGGCAAATTCCAGCTCACGGGCATTCCGCCCGCACCGCGCGGCATGCCGCAGGTGGAAGTCACGTTCGACATCGATGCCAACGGCATTCTGCACGTGACCGCGCGCGACAAGGCCAGCGGCAAAGAACAGAAGATCCGCATCGAAGCGTCGAGCGGCCTGTCCGATGGCGACATCGACAAGATGGTCAAGGACGCCGAGAAGAACGCGGCGGAAGACAAGAAGCGTCGCGAGGAAATCGAGGTGCGCAATCGTCTCGACTCGCAGACGTACGAAGTGGAAAAGAACGTCAAGGAGTGGGGCGACAAGGTGTCGGCCGACCTCAAGACGCGCATCGATGCCTCGATCGAACGCTCACGCAAGGCGCTGCGCGGCGACGACATCAACGAGATCCGCGCCGCGCAGGAAGAGCTGAGCAAGGCCTACAGCGAGGCCGGTCAGGCGTTCTATCAGCAGCAGCAGGCGGCGTCGGATAGCCCGCCGGCTGATGCCGGAGCGGGCGCCCCGGGCGCCGCGCCAGGCGCTGAGGCCAAGGCGGAAGAGGTGGCCGAGGCCGACTACGAGATCGTCGACGACAAGAAGTAAGTCGGCGTCTCCGTAGTTCTGCGGATCACCCGCAGGCAAATTGCTGGAAACAGCAACGGGTGATCCGGTGTCTCACCAAAAGGGGGCCGACCAACGAAGTTGGCTCGGCCCCCGTCTTTCACCCGGATAGCAGCTCGCTATCCGAAATCTCTGAACGATCCTCTGGTCGAACGGTTCACACACATGGCTGTGCGTCTTTCTCGATTCCGTTTCGTCGCTGCAGGCGCTCTCTGCTTCGTGATGGGCGTCTACTTTGCGTCCGCCATGGACTGGACGCGCTTCAGCTGGGCGCAGAACTCGCCCGCCACTCGTCAGGTGGCGGCCGTCCGCGGCCCCGGGGCACCGGAAGGGGCCTCCTTCGCAGACATCGCCGAACGCGTCACGCCGACGGTGGTTGCCGTGAACACGACGCGCAACGCGCGCCCGCAGCCCAATCGTATGCGCGGCCGAGCGCCGCAGGGTATGGAGGACTTCCTCGAGCAGTTTGGCGGTCAGCCGCAGCCCCGTCAGCAGCGCGGGGAGGGCTCTGGATTCATTCTCTCGTCTGACGGCTACATCATCACCAACAATCACGTCGTGGCCGATGCCGATCAGGTGCAGATCGTGCTGAGCGACGGACGCTCCTTCAAGGCGCGCGTGGTGGGACTTGATTCCACGACCGACGTGGCGGTGGTGAAGATCGACGCCAAGGGGCTGCCGACGCTGCCTATCGGCAACGATGAAGGCACGCGGATCGGTGACTGGGTGCTGGCCATCGGCAACCCGCTCGGACTCGATTTCACCGTCACGGCCGGTATCATCTCGGCCAAAGGTCGCGGTCAGGAGATCGATCTGCCGCGCTCGAGTGGCTTCACCATTTCCGACTTCATTCAGACGGACGCCGCCATCAACCCGGGAAACTCGGGCGGTCCGCTGGTGAATCTGCGTGGCGAGGTCATCGGTCTGAACAGCGCCATCGCCTCGCAAACCGGCTACTACTCCGGCTACGGGTTCGCCATTCCGATTTCACTCGTGAAATCCGTGGCCGACGCGCTGATCAAGGATGGCCGAGTCCGCCTGCCGGTGATGGGCGTCTCGGTGACGCGTCTCGAACCTGAGGATGCCGGTATCAACGGCTTGAGCCGCGTGGCGGGTGTGAAGGTTGGTGCATTCAATCCGGCCGACGGCGGACCCGCAAAGACGGCAGGCATTGAAGTGGGCGACGTCATCATCGCGATCGACGGTAAGCCCGTGGAGCGCGTGAGCTCGCTCCAGCGAATCGTGCGTTCCCGTGCGGTCGGCGATGTCGTCTCGGTCGACGTGTTGCGCTACGGTAGCAAGAAGTCCTTCAAGGTCAAACTGGTCGAAGCCGAAGCGATCGCCCGTGTGGCGGCCGCGCCGGTTTCAGCGCCTGGCGCTGCCCCGACAGCCGGGAAGCTGGGGATTGGCGTCGAGCCCATGGTGCCGGAAGTGGCAAAGCAGCTTGGACTTGCCGGTGACAAGGGCGTGCGGGTCGGCGAGGTATCGCAGGATGGTCCGGCGCGCGATAAGCTCTTTGCCGGTTCCGATGTCATCCTCGAGGTGCTGTATCCGACGCCGCGGAAGGTCGTGCGCAATGTGAACGACCTGCAGTCGGTGATCAGCGGGCTCAAGTCGGGTGACTATGTGAGTCTGCTGGTGTTCGGGGTTGGACCGGGCGGCGGAAATCGCGTGGTGAATCTGCGAGTCGGCGAGTAAGCCCAGTCGGTTCAACCGCGTGAACGTCGCCATCGGTTAAAGGCGATCGGCGATCAGCTACGGTGGCTGATCGCCGATCGCGTTTAACGGATAGCGTGGTTGCGTCTGGGCCCGGCGTTGTGCCACCCTCCTCAGCGCCTAAGTTGCAGCTATTCTCGCGGACGTGGCGAAATTGGTAGACGCGCCAGCCTTAGGAGCTGGTGGGGTAACCCATCCCGGTTCGAGTCCGGGCGTTCGCATCATCTCTCAGCATCATCCCTCAGCATCATCTCTCAGTGCTGGTCCAAAACGTCCGGCGTCGCGTGTTGTAACGCCCGCGACGCCGCCGCAGGTTCGCCGCCTATTTGAAAATGTCAAAATTGCCGAGGAGCCACCACAGCAGTACAAAGATCAGTACAGTGGTGAAACAGCCTCCCCCCAACTTGTTGGCGCCCCATCCCGCCGCCAGTCCTCGCAGCAATTTGCTCATCTTCAGGCTCCTGCAGGGTTTGCCTGCGGTGTGACATGTCGGGTGCTGACGCAACTTGGCGACTGCTCCACCAAACACCATTGATCGCGAGAGCGAGTCGCATTTCACCCCTGTCTACGCTTTTACGCGCCCTGACAGTGCGGAGTGTCAACAGTGGTTGACAGATGTTCGAGAGCGAGGCACCTTAGCTCCAAATCCAAGTGACGAGGGAGGGTGTTCCGACACGACGAGGGAACTCGGCGTGCAGTGTGGCGTTGAGGCCGAGGGTGTTACGCGAACGCTGTGCGTCCCATCCTCAGCCACTCCGATCGCCTTCTGGTATCGTTTCGGTGTTTCCTCGCGTGGGAGAGCAGTCAGCATTCCCACGATTCCGACCGAGTCCGCATGCTTCCTGATCTTTTGACGTCGCGTTTCTCCGCATGATTCTTCGCGCTCCCGATGCCGATGCGCGCGAATGCGAGCAGATCACGCACTCACACGCCCGCACGTTTTCGCTGGCCAGCAAGCTCTTGCCGTCCGACAAGCGTCGCGCGGCGTACGCGCTGTACGCGTTCTGTCGCATCGCTGATGATCTCGTCGATCAGGTTGATCAGGCGGATGCCGGAAACACGCAGGCCCTGTCGCAGCAACTCGAGGAGTACCGGGCGCAGCTGCAGGCAGCGCTCGATGGTCGTCCAAGCGGACCGATCTTCCGGGAAGTCGCCTGGGTGGCCTCTGCGTATGATGTCTCTCCGGCCCCCCTATTCGAACTGCTGGACGGCGTCGGTCGTGACCTGGTGGTGACCACCTACGAGTCGTGGGCCGATCTCGAGCGGTACTGCCAGGGCGTGGCGAGTTCGGTGGGCGAGATGTGCACGTATGTGTTCGGGGTGCCGGCCGGTCCGGCCATGCGCACGCATGCCATCCGCTACGCACGTACGCTTGGCACCGCGATGCAGTTGACGAACATTCTCCGCGATGTCGGCGAGGATGCACAGCGGGGCCGGTGCTATCTGCCGGCTGAAGATCTGGCGCGCTTCGGGCTGACTGCGGAGCAGGTACTGACGGATCGCCAACTCGCACGTGATCCGCGCTGGCGGCCCATGATGCAGTACGAGGTCAGTCGCGCACGGGCGTTGTATGACGCGGCGCTCCCGGGCATTGCCTTGCTGGCGCCAGACGCGCAGCGATGCGCGGCAGCGTGTGCGACAGGTTATGCCGGCATTCTGACGGCAATCGAAGCGCAAGAGTACGACACCATCTCGGCGCGGGCGCGACTTGGGCGCCTGGCCCGTGTTGGGATTCTATGGAATGCGTGGCGCTACCGCGCCGAGAATCCGGATCTGTCGACCCTCGGCCGCGGCCCGCGCATCGTGTGGGAACCTGCGTCGCACGGCGCGACCGAACGTCTGCTTCCCCAAGCCTGAGTCGTGTCATGACCGCGAGTACGATGTCCTCGAACATGCCGGCGACTGATGCCGCGCAGGAATCACGCGCACTGCTCATTCGGATTGCCACGATGGCGCTCATTGCGCACGCGGCGTTCAGCGCGTTTTCGGCGTTTGCGTTTGCGACATTCCTGATTCCGCCGTATCCGGCCTGGCTGCAGACGCCATCCAATCAGGCGGTCATGCGCATCGGATACACCTACGGCGGCCAGACCACCGTGGTGCTTGGTGCCATCGCCGGCTTCGCCTTTCTGGCGGCCTGCATCGGCATGGCGCGCACGTGGGCGGTATTCGCGGTCGCGTTTGTGCTCTCCCTGGGGTCCGAGCTGGCGGGAACGGCCACGGGCCTGCCGTTCGGGGTGTACGGCTACACCGACCAGTTGGGGTACAAGATTGCCGGTCTGGTGCCGTTCAATATTCCGACCTCGTGGTTCTACATGCTGGTGGCGTCGCTCGCGATGTGCGGACGATTTCTCCCCGCCAAAGACGACAGCACCTCGAAGTGGTGGTGGGCCCTGGTGGGCGGTCTTGTGCTGACGGCGTGGGATGTGTCGATGGACCCCGCGATGGTCAAGACGACGCATTGGATCTGGAACGTGCCCGACCTCTCCAAAGAATCGGCGTTCGTTCAGTTTCTGGGCACGCCGTTCTTCTTTGGCATGCCGCTGACCAACTGGCTTGGGTGGTTGCTGACCGGCATCCTCGTGGCGCGGGCGATGCTTGCGCTCGTACCGCCGTCGGTCTGGGCGAGTGCCGTCGCACCATCGCGACTCCCCATCGCCCTGTATGCGGTCAACGGGTTGCTGCCACTGGCCATCTGCTTTGCGCAGGACATGGTGCTGGCTGGTGTGCTGGGCTTCCTCGCCATGGCGTGGCCACTGTGGGCGGCGCTTCGAGCCGCGCCGGCACGCGTCGGGACGCCCGAGGCCGCCGGCATCCCGCGTGTGGCAATGTCCGGACGCTGAGTGGTGACATCGCTGGCACGAGCTGACCGGACGACGCGTTACGTTGTAAGCAGGTGATGGATCGCCTGACACCGATCTTCGATTCCGATGCGCTGCCCATAGGGATTCTGGTGCTCATCGTGGTCGAGGCCGCCGTGCTGGTCTACTGGCAGCGTCGCAACCCGGCGTCTGCCTTGGGCTCGCCGAACACCGCGCGCATCGTTTCGTTTCTTGGTGCCGGTGGATCGCTGGTGGCAGCGATGATCTTTCATCGACGGCCGGAACCCTCGCCCGAGGGCTTCGCGTTGGCCATGCTCTGCGCGCTCGTGATTCACCTCTGGCACATCGCCGTGCTGCTTCGTCGCTGATCCGGCGGCGGAGTCAGTCTCCGCTTCTTCAGCATCCAGGCATATGCGTATTGTCGTCATCGGCAGTGGTTTTGGCGGGCTGGCCGCCGCCATCCGACTGCAGGCGTCCGGCCACGACGTCACGATCGTCGAGAAGCTCGACAAGGCGGGCGGTCGCGCCTACGTCTTCGAGCAAGACGGGTTCACGTTCGACGCCGGGCCGACGATTGTGACGGCGCCATGGGTCATCGACGAACTGTTCGCGCTGACCGGGCACAAGACGGCAGACTACGTGAAGCTGGTGCAGCTCGATCCGTTCTATAACGTACGGTTCGAAGACGGCTCGGTCTTTCACTATAACGGCGATCGCGATTCGCTCATCCGCCAGGTGCGTGAGTTCAATGCGGGCGACGTGGCGGGATATGAGCGCTTTCGCGAGGAAGCCTGGAAGATTTTCAATGTCGGCATGCCGCTCATCGACAAGCCGTTTCTGACGGCCGCCTCGATGCTCAAGGTGCTGCCAGATCTCATTCGGCTGCGGGCCGATCGATCGGTCGCCGCACTGGCGGGTAAGTACGTCAAGGACGAGCGCCTGCGTCAGGTGTTCTCGTTCCATCCGTTGCTCGTCGGCGGAAACCCGTACCGCGCCTCGTCGATCTATGCCCTGATCCACAAGCTCGAGCAGCAGTGGGGCGTGATGTTCCCCATGGGTGGCATGGGCGCGCTCGTGGCCGGTCTCGTGAAAGCGTTTCAGGACATCGGCGGCACCATTCGCTTCGAGAGTGAAGTCCGCGAGATCAATGTCGCTGCGGGCACCAAGCGCGTGAGTGGCGTGACGCTGGTGGACGGTGAAGTGCTCACGTCCGATGCGGTGGTGTGCAATGGCGATCTGGCCCAGGCCTATCGCACCCTGCTGCCCGCATCGCTGCGCCCATCGATGAGTGACGCCAAGATCGCGCGCATGCGCCATTCGATGTCGCTGTTCGTGATCTACTTCGGCACCAACCGCCGCTACGAGAACATCGCGCATCACGAGATCATCATGGGGCGGCGCTACAAGGCCCTGCTCGAGGACATCTTCGAAAGGAAGATCCTCGCCGATGACTTCTCGCTTTATCTGCACCGGCCGACGGCTACCGACCGGTCACTCGCGCCAGCCGGACACGATTGCTGGTACGTGCTCTCGCCGGTCCCGCATCTCGGTGCCAACGTCGACTGGGAAGCGGTCGGGCAGCGCTATCGTGACCGCATCATGGCCTACCTCGAAGAGCGCTACCTCCCCGATCTCTCCAAGCACATCGTGACCGAGCGGCGCATCGATCCGCGCTACTTCGAAACGACGCTCAACAGCTTCATGGGCAGTGCCTTCGCCACCGAGCCGGTATTGACCCAGTCGGCGTACCTGCGTCCGCAGAACGTCAGCAAGGATCTGCCCAACCTCTATTTCGCTGGCGCTGGTACCCATCCGGGTGCGGGGCTGCCGGGCGTGATGGCCAGCGGCAAGATTGTCGCCGAGTTGATCGGTCCGGCGGCTGGCGCACCGCGCGGTCCCCGGCCCGTCTCGCGTGTTGGCACTCCCCCAGGGGTCGTCAAGCCGCAGCTGCGGTAGCGGCCCGATAGCGCCAACGGCCGGGATATCCCACGTGGGTATCCCGGCCGCTTTTGCTCTACCCCACCCGTCCTTTTACCTTGCATCATGAACATCACCATTACCCCGACCGAGCAGACCGGGATCTCGCGCCGTCTGCAGATCTCGGTGCCGACCGAGACGGTCGCGTCGTACGAAGATCAGGCCGCCAAGAAATACGCCTCGCAGGTCACCCTGCCCGGCTTTCGCGTGGGCAAGGCACCGCCATCCATGGTGCGGAAGCGGTTCGCCGACGCCATTCGTCAGGAAGCGATCGAGCTGGTCATCAATGAGGCGTTCAAGGAAGCCGTCGAACGCGAAAGCCTCAAACTGGCGTCACAGCCGCACGTCCACGATCTGAAAGCCGAGCCGGGACAGCCGCTCGTCTTCGAGCTCCACTGCGAGTTGCGTCCGGAACTCGCCCTCACCACGATCGACGGGTTTTCCATCACGCGGCGCGAATCGCCGGTGACCGACGAGTTGGTCGAGGAGCAGATCGAACGCCTGCGTGAGCAGAAGGCGGACTGGCAGCCGGTGGAAGACAAGCCGGTGCCGGGCGACATGGTGAACGTGGTGTTGTCCACCGCCGAAGCCGATGGCAGCATGCCGGACGGGCGTGACTATCGCCTGGTGCTGGGCGGCGGCCAGGCCATTGCGGCGATCGAAGAGCTGATCATGGAAGCCGCGCCTGGTCAGACGGTCGAGCGCACGGTGCGCTGGCCCGACGACTTCCCCGATGAATCGCAGCGCGGCGTCTCCAAGATGGCGCGCGTCACGGTGAAGGACGTCAAGCGCAAGTCGCTGCCGACGCTCGACGACGCCTTTGCGCGTGAGATCGGCGATTTCGATACGATGGACGTGCTCCGCGCCGCCGTGCGCGTGGACATGGGTGAACATGCGACGCGTGAGGCGGAAGCCGAAGTGCGTGGGCAGATCATCGAAAAGATCGTGGAAGCCAATCCGTTCGAAGTGCCGAACAGCTGGGTGAACCAGCTGATCGAAGGGTACATGCAGATGTACGGCGTGCCCGATGCGGAAAAGCAGCGGTTCGCGCAGGAATTCCGCCCGATGGCGGAGCGTCAGGTCCGTCGCGATCTGATCATCGATACGCTCGCCGAGCGCGAGTCACTGACGGCGAGTGCGTCGGAAGTGGATACGCGCATCGAAGAGATGGCCAAGGCGCGGAACGTCGATCCGGGCCAGGTGTACGCGCAGCTCCAGAAAGCGGGACGGTTGCAGGAGATCGAACGGGAGCTCACCGAGAACCGCGTGTTCGCGTGGTTGCTCGAAAAGAATCCGGTGTCGGCGTAACGGTTCGAATCACCACCATTCACGACCAGCTGAGGCGTCACATGGCATCGATCTACATGCCGTACATCATCGAGCGGTCCAGCCGCGGCGAGCGCACGTACGATATTTTCTCGCGCTTGCTGATGGACCGTATCGTGTTCCTGGGGTCGCCGATCAACGACGACGTCGCGAACATCATCATTGCACAGATGCTGTTCCTCGAGGCCGATAACCCCGAGAAGCCGATCCATCTGTACATCAACTCGCCGGGCGGCAGTGTCTCCGCCGGTCTCGCGATGTACGACACGATGCAGTTCATCAAGGCACCCGTGTACACCACGTGCATGGGCATGGCGGCCAGCATGGGCGCCTTCCTGCTCTGCGCCGGCGCCGCCGGTCGCCGGAGTGCGCTGCCGCACTCCCGCATCATGATCCACCAGCCGTCCCAGAACGGCGGCGGCGGCTCGGCCTCGGACATCGAGATTCAGGCGCGCGAGATTCTCTATCTCCGCTCCAAGATGAACGAACTGATGGCCAAGCACAGCGGCCGTCCAGTCGAACAGGTCGAACGCGACACCGACCGCGACCGCTTCATGTCGGCCGAAGAAGCCAAGGTCTACGGCTTGGTCGACAATGTCGTGGCGCAGCAGGCGGAGCTCGCGGCCGCGCGCTGAGCGAGGCTCGGCACTTCACAACGGCGAAGGGCGCGAGGCCAGCACATCGGCTTCGCGCCCTCTTTTGTCTCCGCGCGCTGGCAGGGCCGTATGAGAACTGCTTGAGCCCCACTTCTGAACGCAGAGCTCACCGAGGATATGAGGGATCTCTGCAGTGTGCAGAGGATCGATTGCTGCTCCCCAAAAGAAGCAACTGGGAATGACTCCGTAACGTCCGCAGCATCGACGATAAACCAAGCACTATCATCGTCGCGGGCGCCGATCCCTCACATCCTCCGCGAGCTCCCAAACAGGTGTGCTTCGCGCCCTCCAACTCCTCGCGTGCCCCGGATTGGAGAACTGCGTGAGCTCCACTTCTGAACGCAGAGCTCACAGAGGAATTGAGGGAACTCCGCACTTGGCGGTGCGGCGAACCGACAAGAACTTGAGGTTCGATCGCTGTTCCCAAAAAGAAAAACTTGGAATGGCCCCGTAACGACCGCGGCGACAACGAGCCTTCATTCACCGATGCCTCTGCTCGCGCCGATCCCTCACGTCCTCCGCGAGCTCCCAAACAGGAGTGCTTCGCGCCCTCAAATTCCTCCCCGCCGGGACCGAGAAGAACGCCAGTTACCTTTGCATGCAGACCGGCTTCATGCCTTCATCAGGT
>JAGNMU010000313.1 GCA_017991005.1 Gemmatimonadaceae bacterium
TTCTGCAGTGGTTCATCGACGAGCAGCTGGAAGAGGTCAACAAGATGGACCGTCTGCTGAACGTCATCCGCATGTCCGGCGATCGCAATCTGATCATGGTGGAAGCCTTCCTCGTGCACGGCAGCGGCGACGCGTAAGCGCGCGGTGTCCGCGGCCGGCGCTTACGGCGCCGGCCGTTTGTAGAGTCCCACCAGGACGCCCTTGCCGCGGACATGCGAGGCAATCGCGGCGAGTACGGTCGCGCGCGTGGCGGGCGGGGACATGCCGACGGCGGCGATGTTCACGTTTGCATCGAGTGCATACAGCTCGAACACGTAGTGATGCGCCGGACCCGTGCTTGGTGCCGCCGGCCCGCGGTAGTACGGACCAGTGCCACTGATCTGTCGCAGACCCGTGGGGAGCTGAGCGCCTTGCGGAACACCCTCGGGCAGCGACGTCGCAGTTCCCGGGATATTCCACACCATCCAGTGCAGCAGGTCATCGGTGCCATCACCGATGGCCGCATCGGCGTCGTGCACCAGCAGGACAAAACTCTGCGTCGAATCGGGCGCTCCGCTCCACGTGAGCGGTGGCGATACATCGCGTCCCGTCTGTGCATGCCGAGCGGGGATCAGTCCACCGTCAGCGAACGCCGTGGAGGTGAGGGTCATCACGCGCATGCCCGCGCGAGCCCGATTGGCCGCGCCGCCTCCGCGTCCCTGAGGCTGCGTTGGTGGTTGCGTCGGTGGCTGGGCACCGGCCGGTGGCGGCGTCTGCGCGTCGGCGCGAGTCGGCGCGCCCACCAAGCCCGTCAGGACCAGGCCGAAGCCCAGCGCGCTACGCCACGCCGACACGGACCGCCACGTCGAATTCCGTCTCGGGGCGCTCACTTGAACGACGCCGGCTGCGTCTTCCGCCACGTGTTGTATCGCACACGCAGCGTCTTGACCGGATTGAGATTTTCACCCGGCTTGATCGCGTTGGGACCGCCCTGTTCCGGTTGCGTGACCGTCAGATACATCGCGTACTTCCCGTTGTTGTGCGAGTTGCCGTTCGTGTCGCTCTTGTCGGCCATCAGGATGTACGCGATGTACGACGTCCGCCCCTCGCAGGCGATCAACGGCTTGCTGCCATCCGCGGGGAGTGGCGGACAGACGCAGCGACTGTCGCCGCCGTACTGGTCGGCAGTCTCGAGCGCCGCCATCACCCGGTCGGTGAGCGAACCGGTGGTATGCAGAAACGCTTTGACGGCGTTGGGCACCACGTCACCGGGGCGCAGGATATTGCCCTGAATCGAATAGTAGATCTGCGTCCCGGGGACCCGTCCCTGCACATCCTGGGAGACGTAGCCGTTGGTGAGACCCGAATGACCGGCGCTGCGTCCCTGGAGATCGAGAATGCCGAACTGTCGTGACTGAAACGCAGGGTCGGCCGACAACATCTCGATAATGCGTGCCGGATCGGTGCCTTTCTGCAGTTCGGCGTAGACCAGCATCTGATTCGCATGCGTGCCGTCGACACCGGCCTGACAGGCCGCCACGCCCTTGCCGGGGACGATGACCGCCTGAATGCCCATCAGAAAGGCATCGTTGTTGTTGACACAGGTCGCTGACGCGATGACAACGCGGCCGGTTGCAAGATCAACCGCGATGACGGACCAGGTCGCGTGCGCCGTACTCGGGAGACCCACCAGCAGCGCCAGAAGGACGGCCGTTCGGCGAAGCGTGCGAAGCAGAGAGGAAGTGATCATGCGCAGAACGTGCGGTGGCGAACGGTGAGCTCGCAAGGGGACGGGCGCTATCGTCCGAGGGTTTGCAGCGCCCACTGATAGAGTCCGGTGTATTGGCGGGCCGCCTGCGTCCACGAGTTGTCTTCGCGCATGCCGCGATCGCGCAGGAGCGCCCATCCGGCTCCGTCGCGATACGCCACCAGGGCGCGACCGATTGCGTCGGTGAAGTGATTGACGGCATAGGGATGAAACCGAAAGCCGTTGCCTTCGAACCCTTCGCGGACGGTGTCGGCCAATCCGCCGGTGGCGCGCACGATCGGCACGCTGCCATACCGCAGCGCAATCATCTGTCCGAGCCCGCAGGGTTCAAATCGCGAGGGCATGAGAAAGGCATCGCTGCCGGCATAGATGCGTTGGGCCAGCGCGGCATCAAATCCGATCCGGGCGGCGATACGCTCGGGGTTGGCGCGGGCATGCCAGCGATACAGCTCCTCCAACTGTGACTGGCCCGAGCCGAGGACCACCAACTGCGCATCGGTCTGCGCCAACATCCACGGAATGGCCTGGTGCAACAGATCCAACCCCTTCTGCTCCACCAGTCGCGACACGATGCCGAGCAGCGGGCGGTCGGCCAACACGGGCAACCCCATCTCGCGCTGGAGTGCCGCTTTGCACGCCGACTTGCCTGACACATTGTCCGCGCTGAAGGTCGCGGGCAGGTGCGGATCGGTCGCGGGATTGAAGGTGTCCGCGTCGATGCCATTGAGAATGCCGACGACGCGGTCGCCGCGTGCGCGCAGCAGGCCGTCCAGTCGCTCACCGTACTCCGGTGTGCGGATCTCCTGCGCGTAGGTCGGGCTGACGGTGCTCACGATATCGCTGTAGCGAATGCCGCGGGCCATGAAGTTGAACGAGCTGGCGATGCGCGGTCCCATCGCATTCTCGATGAGCCCGCCTTCCGACAGCCCCGCGATGGACATGGTGACGGGGCTGAACTGCCCTTGGTACGCCAGATTATGAATCGTGAAGACCGTCGCGATGTGGCCGAAGGTGTACGCGTAGTAGGTCTTGAGGTAGTTCGCGGCCAGCGCCGCATGCCAATCGTTGAGGTGGAGCACATCGGGCTGCCAGCCTTCCACCTCGCGGAGATGCTGCATGGTGGCCAGCACGCCACGGGAGAAGAGCATGAAGCGCCGATCATCGTCACGTTCGCCATAGATGGCCTGGCGTTCGAATGCGGCGGGGATATCGAGCAGGTACGTCGGGGTGGTACCGGCCACCAATCGCCAGACGCGCAGCTCCTCCTGCCGCTCGCCGGCTGGCAGAAATGTCGCGGCGATCGGTCCGTCCACGGCGAGCCCCTGCTGCCGGAGCACCTGAAACCGGGGCATAACGACCCGGACATCGTGGCCGAGAGCGCGGAGTGCGGCGGGCAGCGCCCCGGCAACATCGGCCAGCCCGCCTGTCTTGATGTGCGGTGCGACTTCGGCCGCCACGAAGAGGATTCTCATCTCCAGATGTTACGTCCGTCGGTGCGGTCACCGCGAGGGGGGGCGCACCGATGGCCGATCGCACGAAAATTGCCGGAGAGATCGCTCGACTGTTCTTGCCATCGCTGCCACTCCTTCTGCACCTTAGACGGACATGACCCAACACCAACGCGCCGGAACGCTCGCGCGCACCGCCATGGCCTATGTGCTCGCCGGCGGGCGCGGTTCGCGCTTGTATGAAATGACCGATCGTCGTGCCAAACCCGCCGTGTACTTCGGCGGTAAGACACGGATCATCGACTTCGCGCTGTCGAACGCGCTCAACTCGGGCATTCGCCGCATCGGCGTCGCCACGCAGTACAAGGCGCACAGTCTGATCCGTCACCTGCAGCGCGGCTGGGACTTCTTCCGCCCCGAGCGCAACGAAAGTTTCGATATCCTGCCGGCCAGCCAGCGCGTGTCGGAATCGCAATGGTACGAAGGGACGGCCGACGCGGTGTTTCAGAACATCGACATCATCGAAGCGTATCATCCGGAGTTCATGGTGATCCTCGCCGGGGATCACATCTACAAGATGGACTACGAGCTGATGCTGCAGCAGCACGTGGATCAGGGGGCAGACGTCACGGTGGGTGTGCTGGAAGTCCCGCGGATGGAAGCGACGGGATTTGGTGTCATGCAAGTGGATGCCGACGACCGCATCGTCTCGTTTCTCGAGAAGCCGGCCGATCCGCCGGGCATTCCCGGCAACGAAGAGATGGCGTTGGCGAGCATGGGCATCTACGTCTTCAACACGAATTTTCTCTTCGATCTGCTGCGACGCGACGCCGCCGATCCGACCTCCAGTCGGGATTTCGGCAAGGATGTGATTCCGTACGTCGTCGCGAATGGCAAGGCGGTGGCGCACCGCTTCAGCACGTCATGTGTGCGCTCGAAGGAGGAATCACAGTCGTATTGGCGCGATGCGGGCACGATCGACGCCTACTGGGAAGCCAACATCGATCTCACCAGTGTGGTGCCGTTGCTCGATTTGTTCGACCATAACTGGCCGATCTGGACGTACAGTGAAATCACGCCACCGGCCAAGTTCGTGCACAACGAAGACGGACGACGCGGACTGGCGCTCAATTCCCTGGTCTCGGGCGGGTGCATCGTGTCGGGCGCACGGGTGCACAAGTCACTGCTGTTCACCGGCGTGAAAGTGCATTCGTACGCCTACCTCGACGGGTGCGTGATTCAACCGTACGTCGAGATCGGGCGCTCGGTGCGCTTGCGCAACGTGGTGATCGATCGCGGCGTGCAGATCCCGGCTGGGCTTGCCGTTGGAGAAGACGCCGCGCTCGATGCCAAACGCTTTCGGCGCACGGAAAAGGGCATTGTATTGATCACCCAGCCGATGATCGACCAGCTCTATCGCTGAACTGCTCTGTCGCTGAACTGCTCTATCGCAGAGGCGCAGAGGCGCAGGGTCGCAGAGGCCTGCTCTCGGCAAGTGCGGAGCCATTCCCCAAAATCCTTTCTTTTGGGGAACCGCAACGACCTGTTCGACACGAGCCTCTGCGCCCCCTGCGTCTCCGCGATTCCATTGTTGCTGTTAAAGATGCTGCCGGCAAGCTGCGAACCACGAACCACGAACCACGAACCGCGAACCGCGAACTGCGAACTGCGAACTGCTCAATCGCAGAGGCGCAGAGGCGCAGAGGCGCAGAGACCTGCTCTCGGCAAGTGCGGAGCCATTCCCCAAAATGCTTTCTTTTTGGGGAACCGCAACGACCTCCTCGACACGAGCCTCTGCGCCCCCTGCGTCTCCGCGATAAGGCTGTTCGCTGTTCGCTGTTCGCCGTTCGCCGTACAACGGCACGTCGCCCGTTTGGCGTGCCGCCCGGAACAGGGCAGGGGTCACCTGCCGTAAGCACCCGTAAGTCAGGGACGAGTCGACGATAAGCATGGTGTAAAGCAGGGGGCGTCAGGTTGCCGTGGTGCATGTCAGGAACCCGGCAGGGCACTCTACCGCCAACCTCGACTCCGAAGGCCCTATGCGTTCGCCTGCAACTCATACGCTGTTCAGATCGGCTGTCGTCCCGTGTACCGCGTGGCTGGGCGCGTGCCGCGATGCCAATCCGGCGCAACCGGATCCGATGAAGACTCCCACGCATGTTTTCCGCAGTACCCAATCCACCACGCGCCGGTCCGCATCGCTGTGGACGCGGCATCGCGCATGGATCACCCCGCTCACCGCCGTGATCGCCGCGACGTTCGCCTCAGCGTGTGCCACCACGGGTGCCACATTTCAGGGTGGGGTGGCCGATGCGTTCCCCGACCACCCGCCCTACTAC
>JAGNMU010000314.1 GCA_017991005.1 Gemmatimonadaceae bacterium
CATCTACATGGCGAATTGCACCGTTCGCTGGACGCGCCCGCAGGAGTATTACGATCAGGCGCCGTGGCGAGGGACATGGGAGTTTGATGGCGGCGCGTTCATGAACCAGGCCTCCCACTACGTCGACCTGATGCAGTGGCTGGGCGGCCCGGTGGAGAGCGTCATGGCCAAAACGGCCACCCTGGCTCGGCGCATCGAGGCCGAGGATTCCGGCGTCGCGATCCTCAAATTCCGCTCGGGCGCGATCGGTACGATCGAGGTCACGATGCTGACGTTCCCGCGCAATCTCGAAGGCTCGATCACGATCCTGGGCGAGAAGGGCACCGTCAAGATCGGCGGAACGGCGGTGAACAAGGTCGAACACTGGACATTTGCCGACTACGATGACGACGACAAGCTCATCGAGCAGGCAAGCACCAACCCGCCAACCGTGTACGGTTTCGGCCACGAGGCCTACTACCGGAACGTGGTGGCGGTGCTGCGCGGCGAAGCGCGCCCCGACACGGACGGCCGGGCCGGTCGCAAGTCGCTTGAGCTGATTCTGGGCATCTACGAGTCTGCCAAGACCGGCCGTGATGTTCCGCTCCCGCTGCGCGTCAACATCTGACGCCGAAACTGCCAACACTCCGCGGACCGTAACCCATGTCTGTCCCACTTCTCGATCTCAAAGCGCAGCACGCGACCATCAAGGATGATGTGATCGCGGCGATGATGACGGTCGTCGACAATCAGGCGTTCATTCTTGGCAGCCCGGTGGGCGAACTGGAGTGCAAGGTTGCCGGACTGTCACAAACGAAATTTGCGATTGGGTGCGCCAATGGCACCGACGCCATCCTGCTGGCGCTGCGCGCGCTCGGGGTGGGTCGGGATGACGAGGTGGTCACGACCCCGTTCACGTTTTTCGCAACCGGGGGCGCCGTGCACAACGTCGGCGCCCGCCCGGTCTTCGTGGATATCGACCCGAAAACGTTCAACATCTCGCCGGAGGCGGTACGCGGCGGGTTGACGTCCCGGACGAAAGCCGTGATCGCCGTCGACCTCTTTGGGCAGATGGCCCCCATCGAACAGATCGTCGCCGCCGCCGAGGGCCGCCCCGTCATCGAGGACGCCGCGCAGTCGATCGGTGCCAGCCGCGTGATCGATGGCAAGACCGTGATGGCCGGGGAAGGTGCCGCGATCGGGACGTTCAGCTTCTTCCCGTCCAAGAACTTGGGCGGGTATGGCGACGGCGGCATGATGGTGACGCAGGACGAGGGCCTGTACGAGACCCTCATGAAGCTGCGGGTACATGGGGGGCGGCAGACGTATTTGCATGAAATCGTCGGCTACAACAGCCGGCTGGATTCCCTGCAGGCCGCGGTCCTGCTGGCCAAACTGCCGCATCTGGCCGCCTGGAGCGACGCCCGCCGGAAAAACGCGGCGTTTTACGACGCCGCCTTCGCGGATGTCCCCGAGATCGTCACCCCCTACGTCGATCCGGCCAACACGTCGATTTACAACCAGTACACCTTGCGCGTCGAACGGCGGGACGCGCTGCAGGCGCATCTGAAGGCCCAGGGGATCGGCAACAGCGTGTACTATCCGTTGCCGTTACACTTGCAGCCGTGTTTCGCCTACCTCGGTTACCAGGAAGGACAGTGCCCGGAGAGTGAGCGCGCCGCGAAATCGGTGATCTCGATCCCGGTGTTTCCCGAACTCACGGCGGGACAGCGGGATACCGTTGTTGCCGCGGTGCGTACTTTCTACGGGCGCTGAGCGCCATTCATTCTGCGGAGATGTGGACGATGAAGGACCAATTGCTGGCGAAGATCGAAGACCGGTCGGCGGTCATCGGCGTCGTGGGGCTCGGCTATGTCGGCCTGCCGCTCGCCATGGAATTTGCCCGTGCCGGATTTCGGGTCATTGGCTACGATGTCAGCCAGCGGGTGGTTGACCTGCTGATGGCCGGCCAGTCGCACATCCAGGATATTCCGGCGTCGGACGTACAGGCGGCGGTCAGTGCCGGCACGTTTGTGGCGACCAACGTCGAGTCGCGCCTCAAGGAGTGCGATGCGATTTCCATCGCGGTCCCCACGCCGCTGTCCAAGACGCGCGACCCGGATATGTCGTTCGTGCTCTCCGCGGCAGACGCGATTGCCCGCCAGGCCCACCCCGGCCTCTGCGTGGTCCTCGAAAGCACCACGTACCCCGGCACGACGCGCGAACTGCTGCAGCCGCGCCTCGAGGCCATGGGACTGGTGGTCGGGAAGGACGTGTTCGTGGCGTTCAGCCCCGAACGCGTGGACCCGGGCAACCCGGTCTATCACACCAAGAACACGCCCAAGGTGGTCGGCGGCGTCTCGCCGGAGTGCGTGGAAGTGGCCAGCGCGCTCTATCAGAGCTGCATCGACACCGTGGTGCCCGTCTCGTCACCCGAGTCGGCCGAACTGGTCAAACTGCTCGAGAACACGTTCCGCGCCGTGAACATTGGCCTGGTGAACGAAATCGCGATCATGTGTGACAAACTGGGTGTGGACGTGTGGGAGGTCATCAACGCGGCCGCAACGAAGCCATTCGGCTTCATGAAGTTCACCCCCGGCCCCGGCATTGGTGGACACTGCATTCCGCTCGACCCGCACTACCTGGCCTGGAAGATGCGCACGCTGAACTACAAGACGCGCTTCATCGACCTGGCGAGCGAAATCAACTCGCACATGCCCGAATGGGTCGTGCAGAAGGTCGCCGATGCGCTCAACGATGTGCGCAAGTCTGCGCGCGGCAGTCGCGTCCTCGTGCTCGGCGTGGCCTACAAGCGCGATATCGATGATGTGCGCGAAAGTCCGGCGCTCGACGTGATCCGGCTGCTCGAGCAGCGCGGTGCGCACGTCGAATTCCACGATCCGTACGTCCTCGAGTTCCGCGAAGACGGCCATAGCCGCAAGGGCGTCGAGCTGTCCGACGAAATGCTGCGCTGGGCCGACGCCATCGTGATTGTCACGGATCACCAGGAAGTCGACTATCAGCGTGTCATCGACCACGCGACGCTCGTCGTGGATACGCGCAACGTCTGTGCGACGCTTCGCCCGGGTCGTGCGCGCGTCGTCGGCCTGGCGTCGACCGCGCTGACCGACCGGCGGAAGTCGTGATGGGTGCGGTGACCGGAATGCCGGTGGATCCGCGTCGTGCCGAACGGGTAACAGGGACCGCATGAGCCGCACAGACTTTCGTCCCAGTCGCGTGGAGTGGCGCCCCGATTGGCGTCCCGAGTTCCGCGTCCTGATTCTCATCGGCATGGCCGCGACACTGGCGGCCTGCTCACGGGGATTCAAGCCGCAGAACTACGCCAATCCCGAGGCGCTCTTCCGTGCGTCGCTGCTCGAGTACCAGCAGAAGAATTGGGCCAACGCGCAAGTCGGCTTTGAGCGTCTCACCAACGATCTGTCGGCGCGTGATCCGCTGCTGGCTCCGGCGTATTACTACCTCGCGCTCTCGCACGAGCAGCGCAAGGAGTTTCTGCTTGCCGCGCAGGCGTACCAGCGCGTCACCGACGGCTTCCCCGACGACACCCTCGCGCCCGGTGCGCTGCTGGGCGTCGGGCGCAGCTACCAGAAACTGTGGCATCGGCCCGCCCTCGATCCGGAGAACGGACAGAAAGCGGTGTCGATCCTGCGCGCCCTCCTCTCGTCCTATCCCGACGCCAAGGAAACGGCCGAAGCACGGCAGCGCATCAGTCAGCTCGAAGAATGGTTTGCCGAGAAAGACTATCTGACCGGCGTGCACTATGTGCGCGTCCGCAAGACCGTCGATCCGGCGATCATCTACTTCAAGGACGTCGTCACGACGTACCCGAACACCAAGGCGGCGCGACTTTCGTGGCTCAAACTGCATGAGCTCTACACGAAGATCCGCTGGAAGGACGATGCGGCGGAGACGTGCACCGCCATGTGGAAGGCGTATCCCAGCGACCCGCAGGTGAAGCTCGCCTGTGGTGACCCCAAGGCCGAGAAGGCCGTCGCCACCCCGTCGACCGCACCCAAGGACACCGTAGCCACCCCCGTCGCGTATGCGCGACCGGGTCCGCGCTGACGCGCCACCCGCTCCGGGACACCGAATGCGTCTGGGCATCTTTGGCGGAAGTTTTGATCCGCCGCATGTGGGGCATCTCCTCATGGCCCAGGACGCTATCGCCGCGCTGTCGCTCGACCGGCTCCTGATCGTGCCGGCGGCGCAGCAGCCGCTCAAGCAGCAACACGCCTCCGCCACCGATCGACTGGCGATGACGCAGCGTTGCTTCGGCGGAATTCCGGCGATCAGCGTGGACCCCATCGAAATCGAGAGGGGCGGGTTATCTTTCATGGTTGACACCGTAGGGACCCTGCAGCAGCGATGGCCGCTGACGGAGCTCTACCTGCTGGTCGGACAGGACGTCTTGGCGACGTTCCCGCGTTGGCGGGAGCCGGAGCGATTGCGTTCGATGGTGCAGGTGGTGGTCATGCAACGGACCGTTGCAGAGGCTGCTGCAGGTACCGACACCGAACAGCGTCACGAGCCGGGATTCCCGGTTCAGCATCTGGCGCTTCGTCAGGTGGATGTGTCGTCAACCGAGATCAGGGCACGCGTGCGGGCTGGTCGCTCCATCAGGGGCTTCGTGACCGACGCGGTTGCCGAATACATCGCGTCCGCCGGTTTGTATCTCCGAGACCTGGTCGCAGACGACGTCGCCGAGCGCGCCTGAGGGTGCGACGGGCGTCGCTGTGCCGGCGCCTTCGACACCTGTAGAGGTCCGCATGTTCAACAAACTCATTGGCAAGCTGTTCGGCACACGTCATGAACGTGAGCGCAAGCGTGTGCAGCCCATCATCGACGACATTGTGTCGATCGAGCAGCGTCTGGCCACGTTGTCCGACGACGCGATTCAGGCGCAGACGGCCAAGTTTCGCGGCATTCTCGCCGAACGCACTGGCCCGATCGAAGCCCGGATCGCCGATCTGAAAGCCGCCAAACGTTCGGCGGCCGATCCAGCCGAGCGCGAACGGATCGACACCGAGCTGCATGGCGTTGATGGCCGCGCTGGCGCAGAGGCCGAGCTGCGCACGGCCATCGCCGAAGTGCTCGACGAGATCTTGCCCGAAGCGTTTGCCACGGTCCGCGAGGCCTGCCGCCGGCTCAAGGGCTCGACCGTCATGGTCACCGGCAACGAACTGGTCTGGGACATGGTGCCCTACGAGGTGCAGCTGATCGGTGGTATTCAGCTCCACCTGGGCCGTATCGCCGAGATGGCCACCGGTGAAGGCAAGACGCTGGTCGCCACCCTGCCGCTCTACCTCAACGCGCTCCCAGGCCGCGGCGTGCATCTCGTCACGGTCAACAACTATCTGGCGCGTCGCGACTCGCAGTGGATGGGCCACCTGTATCGCTGGCTCGGCCTCACGGTCGGATGCCTCGACGACACCGAGCCGGGGTCGTTCGATCGGCGCGAAGTGTACGGCTGCGATATCACGTACGGCACCAACAACGAGTTCGGCTTCGACTACCTGCGCGACAACATGGTCA
>JAGNMU010000315.1 GCA_017991005.1 Gemmatimonadaceae bacterium
ACGAGCGGCTGCATGTTGATACCGGCTGACGCACCCTGGCCTGCGGCCGCGGCGATCTGACCGACGTACGCGTACGCCGCAGGCAACACCTGCGTGTCCACCATCTGCTGCAGCGTGTGCTGCTCGATGAGGATGTCCTTGATGTAACGCTCGAGTCGCACGTGGTAGCGGCTTTCGAGTTCGATCTCGGTCAGGATGCCGGTGGACTTGAAGAGGGTCTTGGCATCCTTGGTGACGAGCTGCGCGAGTCCATCCGGCGCACGGCGCAGGTTGAGCAGGCCGCGCTTCTTGGCCTCCACCACCCACTCGTCGGAATAGTTGTTGCCTTCAAAACGCACGGCGGTGGTGCGCTTGAATGACGCGCGCACCACTTTGAGCACGGCGTCATCAACACTCTTGGCGGTCTTGATTTCCTTGCGCAGCGTGTCGGTCATGTCGGCGATGGCTTCGGCGACTGCGGCCTGCAGCAGCATCACGGGGAACGCGATGCTCTGCGAACCACCGACGGCGCGGAATTCGAACTTGGCGCCGGTGAAGGCAAACGGGGACGTGCGGTTACGATCGGTGTTGTCCTGCTCCACTTCAGGCAGCTTGGCCACACCCAACTTGAGCATCGCCTGATCGGCGTCGGCGGGTGACGTCTTGCCGGCGGCGATGTCTTCGATCACCTGCGTGAGGCCCTTGCCCAAGAACGCCGAGATAATGGCGGGCGGGGCTTCGTTGGCGCCCAAGCGGTGTTCGTTGCCGCTGGTGGCAATACCGGCGCGCAGCAGACCGGCGTGTTTGTGCACGCCTTCGAGCACGGCAGCCAAGAAGAGCAAAAAGCGCAGGTTCTGATGCGGCGTCTTGCCGGGCTTGAGCAGGTTGGTGCCGTCAAGCGAGTTGTCGGCGGTGATGGACAACGACCAGTTGCAATGTTTGCCCGAGCCGTTGATGCCGGCAAAGGGCTTTTCATGCACGATGGCCTGCAGTCCATGACGCAGCGCGATCTTGCGGAGGATGCTCATCACGAGGTGGTTGTGATCCACCGCGATATCGGAGTCCTCGAAGATGGGCGCCATTTCAAACTGCGACGGCGCCACTTCGTTGTGCCGCGTGACGATAGGCACGCCGAGCTTGTAGAGCTCGAGCTCGACTTCGCTGATGCACGCCTGCACACGCTCGGGGATGCCACCAAAGTAGTGGTCTTCGAGCTGCTGCCCGCGTGGCGGCGGCGCGCCAATGAGCGTGCGCGCGGCCATGATGAGATCGGGGCGCAGCGCAAAATGCGCGCGGTCGATCAGGAAGAACTCCTGTTCGACGCCGAGCGTGGTGTTGACACGCAGCACGCCCTTGTCGCCGATCAGCTCGAGGAGATCCATCGAGCGATGCGACAAGACGTCGGAGCTCCGAAGCAGCGGCGTCATTTCATCGAGCGCTTCACCGTTGTAGCCGATGAACACCGACGGCACGCAGAGATATTTGACGCCACCGGTTTCGCTGATGAACACGGGCGACGCGGGATTCCACGCGGTGTAGCCGCGTGCTTCCCACGTGGCACGCAGACCACCCGACGGGAAGCTCGACGCATCGGGCTCCGACTGAATGAGCTGCTCGCCGGTGAACGACTCCATCGGCAGCTTGTGCTCGTCGAAGTTCAAGAACGCGTCATGCTTTTCGGCGGTGAGGCCGGTCTGCGGCTGGAACCAGTGCGTGAAGTGCGTCACGCCACGCGAAATCGCCCATTCCTTGATGACCTGCGCGACAGTGGGCGCGATATCGCTATCGAGCTTTTTGCCGAGTCGGATCGACGCGGCGAGCTTGTTGTAGACGCCTTTGGGGAGCTTCGACTTCATCTGCCGCAGCCCGAACGTGTTCATGCCGTACCACGCACTGGTGGGCTGCTGCACGCCGTTTTCTTCCGGCCGGCTGGTGATACGGACGGGGCGTTGCGTGATCTCTCGCAGCGCGACAGTGCGCGGGTTGATCGGGGAGGCCATGGGCCGATTCTCCGTGATAGTCTTTATGGTTGAGCCCGCTCAGTGAGCTCAAGATGCAGTAATTTCGTCAATTCCGGACTGAAATCCAAGCTTGAGGTGCAGAATGCGCACGAAAATCTGCGCGAAACGCACGAAATGATGATCACGGTGTCAAAACGATCCGGTTTACCGTATAAAAACCGAAAATCTTTGGCGCGGTTTGGCGTGCTTTGGAGGGGTGGGAGGTCGCGAAGACACTTCTGAACGCGAAGATCGCAGAGGAACTGGGAGGGCGCGAAGAACAGCAACGACCAAAAGCTTTCTTTGTTTTTGGTCTTCGCGTGCTCGCTGTTCCTCTGTGCGCTCTGCGATTAGAAGTGGGGCTCCTGCCGTTCTCCGTGAGCTCGGCAGTGCTCGGCAGTGCTCGGCAGTGCTCGGCAGTTCTCAGGGAACGGGAGCGGGCGCGCCGGCGGTGATCGCCAGGCGGAGGCGCTCGATCTGGCGTTCGCTGTCGGCGAAGTAGAGGGCGAGCAGGTTGCCGCTGCGGATCACGCTCGGCATGGCGGGCCACGGATTCGTGGTGTCCGTCTTGGGCGCGATGCGTGTGGTGTCGAGCGAGGCGAGTGCTTTGTCGACGGACACGGAGTCTTTGAAGAAAAACGCGAGCATCGTGTCGGTGACGGCGACGCGGTAGCGCACGCCGGGCACAGGCAGGAATGCCACGTGCATGCTGTCGCCGGTGGCTTTGAACGAAAGACCGGCGTGCACGATGCGATCGACCAACGCGCATGGAGCCCATTGGCCCGTACGAGGGCAATCGGGGTCGCCCGGAGCGGGGGCGCGCACGGCTGGTGGGGCGACGGCGACGGTGTCGGCCGCTTTGGACGTGTCGCTGCCACACGCGACAATCGCCGCGGCACCAACCGCGGCGAGAACTACCCGGATGCGCGAGAAGTGAGTCACGACCGGAGGTTAGCACCTCCGGCGGTTCTTTGTCAGCGCGAAAAGCCTACCGGCGTCCTGCCGACGCCGATGCCGGCGGCGCTTCACTGATCGCGCCGAGTGCTTCGTTGGTCCAGGTCAGCGCGTTCGTGTACATCTCGCCGATCTTCGCGGGGTCGACGCCCATCTCCTTGGCCACCTCAGCCGCACTTTCAAACATCCCGAGCTCGTACGACTCGGCGAATGCCAACGCGTCGGCGTACGGGCCCGTGCGGTCGAGCAGGGCAGCGGTGGCGTCGTCGCTCAGGGCCACGCGCTCGAGAATCTCGGGGAGCGACATGCGGAACACCGCGTCGAGCAGTGAGAACAGCCCCACCAGGAACAGCGTGCCCGGGTCGCGTGAACCGCCAGCCAGTTGTTCAATGAGACGGCCACGCTCAACGGCCTGACGCACCAGCTCCTGATCGACACCCGTCTGCGACTTGCGACTCGCGGCGACGGCCACGGCCAGCCAGCGCTGGAAGGCGGTGCGGCCAATGAGACGCACGGCCTGTCCGATGGAACTCACGCCGCGCATACCCACGGCGGCCGAGTTGACCAGGCGCAGTAACTGGAACGTAAGGACCGGGTCGGTCTCGAGGACGTCTTCGAGTTTGCGGTCGTTCACATTCGGATCGCGCGCGAGCCCCATGAGTCGCATCGCGGCAACGGTGCTCTGCGGCAGATCGGCCGCGGGAACCGGTTCGGGGCTTGAAAAGAACTGCCCCTGAAAGCCGTCCACACCCACCTGCAGCGCCACTTCGTACTGCGCCAGCTCTTCGATGTGGTGGGCCATGATCTTGATGGCGCCATTGGCCTGTGCGATGCGATCGCAGACGCGGGCTATAACGGCCGGATCTTCGCCGCGCACATCAACGCGAGCCCAGGCCGCGAGCGGCAGCAGTGCCTCCGACGGCGCGGGCGCTTCGTTGATCTCGTCGAGTGCGATCAGGCCACCGTTGTCGCGGTAGCGCGCGATCGCTTCCAGCACCTCGGGCGCGTCGTCGATGGAGCGCGGGAGGAGGAGAATGGCCGACTTGGGGTCGACGATATGGAACGTGTTTTCGACCAGCTGCGTGCGGCCGCAGGCCACGAAGGCGGCGTCTCGGCCACGCACAAGGTCGAAGGTGCCGCTCAGAAAGCTCTGGATCAGCGCCTGTTGGCCTTCGTCGGAATCGCTATAGCGAATCTCGTAGCCCATCAGCGCACCGGAGGTGCCGAACACGGGCTGTCGGACGAGGCAGTTATCGGACATGGCCTGAGATGACGATCGGAGTTGAAACCCGGAGAAGAGGATCGGCAGTAGGATCCGGTATCTTCAGCCGCGGAACCGAGAAACGTCCCACCCCCTCACGGCGGGGGTGGCGCGGACGAGGGCTCGGTGACCACTCTTCGACGATTCAGCGGCCACGAACGGCACGCTTCCGCCCCGACCGTTTACCCCTCGTCCCGACATGAGTATTGCGACGCTCGATGGTTCCCTGCACCGCGGCTGCGGCGGGCGGTATGCCCTGCAGTCGGAAACGGTCACCCTGCGCGTGAGCGGGATGGCGGCCGAGGTGGACCGGGAATTCTATCGCTGCGAAAAGTGCGGTCATGAAAACCGTACCATTGACCAGCGCGATGTGGCCGAAAAGACGGCGATCGACCGAATCCGGGCCGAACATGCGCTGCTTACCCCGAAGGCAATCCGGCAACTGCGTGAGTCGCTGGGGCTCACGATTCCGCAGATGGCTGAGTTGTGCTACGGCACGCCCAAGGGAATCGTGGAAGGGTGGGAGAAGGGCAAATACCTGCAGAACCGCGAGGCCGATGCGCTGCTGCGCAGTCTGACGGATCGCGAGACGCTGGAGCGGCGCGCGGCCAAGGCCGGTGTGAATCTTCCCGTGACTGAAGCGGCCGCCGTCGCCGTGGCTGCCAGCACGTGACCGACACATTGTGAGCACCAATCCGGTCATTGAAACGGAGGGGTTGTCACGCCACTACAAGGCGGTGATTGCACTCGATGCGCTCACCGTGCGGATCGACGCCGGCATCACGGGTCTTGTGGGTGCCAACGGTGCCGGCAAGAGCACGCTCATCAAGATTCTGCTGGGCCTTGTGGAGCCCACCACGGGCACGGCGCAGGTGTTGGGTCGGTCGATCAAAACCGATCACACCGACATCCGCCGTCTGGTCGGCTACATGCCCGAACACGATTGTCTGCCGCCCGATATGAGTGCGACGGAATTCGTGACGTGGCTGGCGCGCTGTTCGGGGTTTCCGCAATCAGCCGCGCGCGAACGCGCGGCCGAAGTGCTGCGGCATGTGGGATTGTTCGAAGAGCGCTATCGCCCCATGGGCGGCTACTCCACCGGCATGGCGCAGCGCGTGAAGTTGGCGCAGGCGCTGGTGCACGATCCCGAACTGCTGATTCTCGACGAACCCACTAACGGACTCGATCCGGCGGGGCGCGACGAGATGCTGGGGCTCATTGAGCGCACGGGACGAGACTTTGGCATCAGTGTGCTGGTGTCATCGCACCTGCTGGGCGAACTCGAACGCATCTGCGACGG
>JAGNMU010000316.1 GCA_017991005.1 Gemmatimonadaceae bacterium
TTGCCAAAGAGCGACGGTCGCTGCGTGAGCAGCACTTCGGCGCGCACGATGGTGCTGGAATCGGAGATCGACCGCGGCAGCGTGAATCGCAGATACGAGCGATAGGCTGGGAAACCGCCAACCGCCAGCGTCTGCGTACCGGGTGTTGGCGATCCGACGTCCACCATCGAGTACACCATGTACGCGAGGTTCTGATCGGCCGTGGCCCCTTCCATCGACGTGGTCGGGCTGATCGGAATGGGGACATATACCGTGTCCGAACTCGGATCAAAACGCACGAAGGGAGTGCCCGCACCTAACTGAAATGCAATGGCGCGCAGTTGGCCGGCGCCGCTGGTGATCCGGAGACCGACACGAAGCCGAGTGTTGGCTGCAATCTTCGCCGCCAGAATCGTGTTCGACATCGGGATGCGGAGCGTATCGCCAACTGTGCTTGGCACGATGGTCGCCGATCCCAGCAGTCGGTCCGCGCGGAACAGCGACTTGACGACCACTTGCGACGAATCGTTCGCCGTCGTGTCCACGTCGTAGGCCTCAATCGTGATCGGCGTCGTACCACGGTCACCGGTGGTATCGAGCGGCATGATCAGAAAGGTCGAATCGACTGTCGTGATGCTTTCACTCGTCGCGCCTTTGTTGGGCAGGAACGACGTGGGCAAAATGTCGAAACGCAGCACGCCGCGGGTCACGAGCGTATCCGGGCGATTGGCGAGCAACAGCGCGCCACTCAGCCCAAGCGACGGAAAACCGCCGACGGTCGTGTCGAGCACCACGGCTTCGATGGTCGTGTCGCGGAAGGCGGTAGGCCGCACCGGACAGAGCGACGGACAGGCATCGCCGCCGTCAAATGTCTCCGTGCAGGCCGCCGCGCCGGACGCCAACAGCGCGGCCAGTAGCAGCGCGACGCGCGCCCGAGAACGAGTGGCAACAGGTGACGGTACGACAGAATTCATAGAGAAACGCTCAGGCATGCTCGAGCGACGCAGGCGTAAAGGGAGCAGGAAGCAACTCGGCCAGCGACCAGCGCGCGCTGCGCCCGTCAGGCGCGAACGCGATGATCTCAAGGTCTGGAGCAAACTCGACGAGCACCTGACGGCAAATGCCGCACGGAGGCGTAGGATCGTGCGCGGCCGACGTAATCACGACACGCGTAAACCGCCGCGCCCCAGCCGCGACGGCTGCGCCGATCGCCACCCGTTCGGCGCAGAGGCCGGCGGGGTACGAGGCGTTTTCCACGTTGCAGCCGGTAAACACCCGACCGTCCTGCGCCACCAGCGCGGCGCCAACGGGAAACTGCGAATACGGGCACCAGGCATTGGCACGCGCCGCATCCGCAGCCGTTCGCAATGCCTGAAGGTCCGACACGCCGTCGGATGACCCTACATTCATGCGCGCAACAACGTTGGCAGGAATGACGTCCCACGGCCGCGCCATGAAACGCCCAACCACTCCGCGACGGTCGCGCCGAGATCGGAAAACGTGTCGCGCTCACCAACCGGTCCGCCGTGCACACGCGCACCAACGGCCAGCATCGGCACACGCTCGCGCGCGTGATCGGATGACGGGGTTGTTGGATCGTTGCCGTGGTCGGCGGTAATGAACAGCAAATCATCCTCCCGGAGGGCGTCGAGCAGACTCGGCAGTGCGCGATCGAACGCTTCGAGCGCACCCTGAAAACCCGGGACATCGTTCCGATGCCCGTACAACTGGTCGAAATCTACCAGATTCGCAAAGCAGAACCCACGAGCAGGTCCAGAAAGCCACTCGAGGAGTGCAGAGACCCCCTCGGCGTTGTCCGTCGTATGGCGGGCCGTCAGCGACCGGCCGGCAAACAGGTCGTCCACCTTCCCGACCCCAGCCCTCGGAATACCCGCCTCGGCAAGCATGTCGAGCAGCGTCGGGCCCGGCGGCTGGATCGAGTAGTCGCGCCGGTTGGCGGTACGCTTCCAAGCCCCGGGAGTTCCCCGGAACGGGCGAGCAATGACGCGAGAGACGTCGTGCGGCGCCACCAGCAGCCGGCGGGCGGTCTCGCAGGCCCGATAGAGCTCGTCGAGCGGGATCCACTCTTCGTGGGCCGCAATCTGAAAAACGGAGTCGGCGGACGTATAGACAATCCAGGCGCCGGTTCGCTGCTGCTCCTCGGCATAGTCGGCGATGACCGCCGTGCCGCTGGCGACCGAATTGGCAATCACGGGCCGACCCGTGGCCGCGACAAACGCGTCGAGGACGTCGGCCGGAAAGCCGTGCGGGTACGTGGGGAACGCTTTTTCCAGATGCAGTCCCGCGATCTCCCAGTGCCCCGTGGTAGAGTCTTTCCCCGCAGACCGCGGGAGCATGGTCCCCCAGCCTGCCTGCGGATTGGCTACGGGTTCGACCCCTTGGATCGCCGAGAGGTTGCCCAAGCCAAGCCGTTCGAGGTTGGGCAGCGCCAACCCGCCCACCGCACGCGCGACGTTCCCCAGGGTATCGCTCCCCTGATCGCCATACGCCGCCGTATCCGGTGCGGCGCCGCAGCCCACGCCATCCAACACGAGAATGAGGGCCCGCCGGGTCATGCTGGTGCTCCTGAAGAATGGCTGGTCTGGCTGTCGGTCTGGTCGACCGTGGCCTCGAAGTAGCGCCGAGGCAGCCGAAGCTTGAGCCCCACCAGCAGTTCGTACGGCGACAGACCCGCCAGCGCCGCCACAGAGTCGGTGGACAGGCCATCGGCGGCGTCTCCGCCTATGAACGTCGCGACATCTCCTACAAAACAGCCCCCGGCGATATCAGTCACATCCAGCATGGTCATGTCCATCGTCACGACACCGGCAACGGGCACGCGGGAGCCGCGAACGATCGCCACCCCACAATTGGAGAGTCCGCGGCGGTAGCCGTCGGCGTACCCCATGGCCACGGTCGCGATGCGTCGCGTGCCACTGGTACGCCAGGTGGCATCGTAGCTCACCGATTCGCCGTCACGCACCTCACGCACATCCACGACTCGCGCGCGCAGATGCACCACCTGCTCGAGCGGCAGTGACGGCAGCACTGCGGCGCCGTACAGGCCGATGCCGGGCCGGGCCAGATCACCGATGGATGATCCACGCATCGCGATGGCCGCGCTGTTGTCGGTGTGAATGAGCGCCGTCGACGGGATGGCTGTCCCGAGCGTCTGCCTCGCCTCGGCAAAACGAGCTTCCTGCGCGACGCGCGAGTCGTCGGGTAGCTCGGCCGAGTGGAAGTGAGTGAACACACCTTCGGGCGGATGCTCGCGCAGCACCAGCGCGATCGAATGGACATCGTCCCATCGAATTCCCGCCCGCGACATACCTGTGTCGATGGCCAGATGCCACGGCCCGCCGCGGAGCGCCGACCAGGCCACGATGTCTTCGGGGCGATGCAGCGCCGGCCGTACCGACCAGCGGCGCGCCTCCGGCAACTCACGCAAGGTGAGTGGCGTGGTGCACAACACCGGATCGACGCAGCCCGCGTGGCGCAGCGCCGTCGCCTCTTCGAGTGTGGCGACGCCGTAGCCCCACGGAGCACGCTCACGTGGCGTGGGCGACAGCTCGTCGCGGAACTGGCCGCCCAGTGCGCGCACGACGGGCAACATGCCGATGCCGTACGCATCGGCCTTGACCATGGCCACCAGGGGCACACCGGCGCGCGCGCGGAGCCGCGCCGCGTTTCGTCGCACGGCGTCGAGATCGACATCGACCCAGGCCCTCACGGATGCGGGCGGATCGTCGGGGTATATTGGCTCGGTAGTGGCGAGAGGCCGCTGCATCACTCAATCAATACTCGCGCAGGGCACGCGCGAAAGGATCGACGAGCACATGGCGACAGACTCCGCGACGCCCGCCCCCACTCCGCGCCCGCTGGACGACGCGCTGGCCGTGATGCGCGACCTGCGCGCCCGCTGCGACTGGGATCGGGTGCAGACGCACCATTCGCTGCGGCCGTATCTAATTGAGGAGGCACATGAAGTCGACGATGCGATCGCGCAGGGTGATGACGCCATCCTTCGCGACGAGTTGGGTGACCTGCTGCTGCAAGTGCTCTTTCACGCGGTCGTCGCCGAAGAGCGCGGCGCGTTCAGCGCACAGGACGTGTCAGGCGCGCTGGTGGCCAAGATGCACGCCCGGCATCCGCATCTGTACGGCGATGGGGTGAAGCGCTCGTGGGAAGGCATGAAGGCCGAGAAGACCCAGCGGTCCTCCCTGGAAGAGGGACTGCCATCAGGTCTGCCATCACTGCACCGCGCGCATCGTCTGCAGGATCGCGCCGCCGGTGTGGGGTTCGACTGGCCCGACGCCCGCGGCCCGTTGGACAAAGTGCGTGAAGAGATCGAAGAGGTCGCCGCCCTGCTGGACGAACAGGGTGGCGTCCGCGACGCCGATGCGCTCGAAGCCGAGCTGGGCGACCTGCTGTTTGCCGTGATCAACCTGTGTCGCAAGACCGGCGTGCACGGCGCGCTCGCGCTTGACCGGACCAACGCGAAGTTCGTGCGTCGCTACGCGGCCATGGAGGCGCTGGCCAAAGAAGACGGCACCTCACTGCCGACGCTATCGCTCGAACAGCAGGACAAATACTGGGATGCGGTCAAAGCGATGGAGTGAGGCGCTCAGGGACTGATGCGCCCCATCATCCGCGGGAAGGCAATGACTTCGCGGATGTGTTCAATACCGCAGATCCACGCGATGGTGCGTTCGAGGCCGAGGCCGAAGCCCGAGTGCGTGAACGTGCCGTACTTGCGGAGGTCGAGATACCAGCTGTAGGCCTCGACCGGCAGCCCTTCGTGCGTGAGACGCGCCAGAATCTTGTCGTAGTCGTCTTCGCGCTGTGATCCGCCGATGATCTCGCCGCGTCCCTCCGGCGCCAGCAGATCGGCGCACAGCACGGTGCGCGGGTCGGCCGGATTCTCCTTCATGTAAAACGCCTTGGCTTCCTTCGGATAGTTCATCACGAAGACCGGGCGCTGGAAATGGTCGACGATGATCGCTTCGTCTGGTGCGCCCAGATCGTCGCCCCACGTGATGTCGCTGCCCTTGGCCTGCGCCATGGTCACCGCTTCGCCGTAGTCGAGGCGCACAAACGGCTGCATCACACAATCGAGTTTGCTGGTGTCGCGCTCCAACACCTTGAGTTCATCCTGCCGCCGCTCGAGGACGCGTTGCACCAGATACCGCACGAACTCTTCCTGCAAATCCATGTTGTCCGTCTGATCGTACCACGCCATCTCGGGTTCGATCATCCAGAATTCCGTCAGGTGTCGGCGCGTTTTCGATTTCTCGGCGCGAAAGGTCGGACCAAACGTGTAGATCCGTCCCATCGCCGCGGCCAACGCCTCGCCGTAGAGCTGGCCAGTCTGCGCGAGATACGCCGTGCCTTCCTCGAAGTACTCCGTGCTGAACAGGCCCGCCCGTTCACCGATCGCGGCGGTCAGGATCGGTGTGTCGCAGCGGACGAAATCGCGCGCG
>JAGNMU010000317.1 GCA_017991005.1 Gemmatimonadaceae bacterium
CTATTGATCGCCCGTACGACATGTTGGCACCTCATCACCGTGTGCGGTCGTTGCCCACGGTGATGAGGTGCCAACATGTCGTACGGGCGATCAATAGTCACCCCTCACTGGAGTGCCTGATGATCGATTCCCGCCGCCTGCTGTTGGTTGCTCTGCTCACCATCGCCCCGGCTCTCGCCGCGTGCAGCACGCCCACCGGCAACGACGACCCGACGCCCCCCACGCCCCCCGCAGATTCGACGGGACGAAAAGACGTCATGCCGTGGGGATGATGGGCTCGTGCGCATGTCAGATGGCGAGTGCCTCGAGTCGTCCGATCCCGGCATCAATGTCGGGATCGACGCGACTTCCGAACAGTGGGGCGTCCTGCTCAATCGGTTCGGCGTGTGTCACGTTGAGCTCACGCTGCAGGCGGGATGCCAATGCCTCAGCGCGGAAACGATATTCGTGAAATCCGAACCGCTCGGACAGCGCGACCGATTCCTCGAGTCGCCGCTGGGCGGTGTCGACATCACCGAGTGTTACCCACGCCTCGGCGGCGTGCAGCAGCACCATCGCCGCCGAGTGCGCGACATTTGCACGCGCGATATCCACGAGCATCTGCCGGTCGTACTCGCGGGCACGTTCAAGGTCGCCAAGGCGCGCGGCCGTGCGCAGCGCCCCCGAGCGGAAGATCATGCGCAGCCGCGAGACCGTCGTGAGTGTGATGGCGTGGTCAAAGCCGGAACGAGCGGCGTCGAGAAAACCCGCCCGCATCGCGACGACCGACAGATCGGACAACGCCGACGCACGCACGTCGATGTCGTGCTCCGACGCATCATACAGTTTCCATCCGTACAGCAACGCATCGGCGAGACGCCCGCCGGTGATGGCCAGCGACATCAACCCCTGGCACGCTGACGCGTACGTCGACCCCATGGGGACGGCGTAGCTGAGGGCTTTGAGGAATTCGGTCTCCGCCGCGGGCAGGTTGCCGCGCATGTCGCTGATGAGCGCGAGCCCGATATGTCCACGTGCGGCGAGCGGGCCGTCCCGTTCCCTCAGACTGGTCGCTAACATCGCCCGGTAACAGTCTTCAGCCGCTCCCAGATCATTGAGCTGACGGGCGATACGGCCGAGATGGAGCGTGGCGAGCGACGACGTGACATAGTCCGCGCGCGCGGTCAGCCGGCAGATCGCGGAGACCGTGGCGTACGCCAACTCGAAGCACCCGGCCTTCTCCATGGCTTCAGCGGCCACGCGAAACTGTTCGACGAGTTTGCCGAACGGATCCGACGGCGGCGGATGCATATCGTGCCGTTGCGTGGGACGAGCATCGCCAAAGGGGGCGAGCAGGCGCACCGCGCGTTCCTGTGCCGTTGTGCGCGCCTCGCCGCTTAGCGCACTCAGGTGTTCGGCCGACTGCGCCACGGACAACCACACAACCAATTCATCTCCGACCTCCGAAGACCGATCGGCGGCGATTCGCGCGTCTTCCGCGAAAGCTTGCAAGGGAGAAAGCGGTTTACGCATGGGTGGTGTCTCGTCGGGGCATTACTGCCAATGCAATGAATCTCAACATTGGAGCCCTCGTTGGATAGGGTCACTCACGTCGGAGTCGTGCGCTCGAGCAGATCGGCCACGGTCGTGACCAGCACACCCAACCACCGTGTCGCCCGGTTCCGGCGTTTCAGCGCCGACAATCGAGCTTCGTCGTCATGGGCCATCTCGAGCGCTTCGAGTGCGGCGCGCAGGTCGGCTTCGGCCATGCGCATTTCGCGAACCACCGAGTCCAGTTGCGCGTTCGGACCCAAAGCCTGCGTGGCTTCAAGAACCCGGACCATGGCGCCGAGGACAGGCGAGGCTTGCATAAGTGGACTATGCACCCGTGTGCGGCGGAGCAACCGCTCACGGTGGGCAATTACCGCTCATGGTGGGCAAACTTTAGGCGGATTTGCAGAAAGACATTGAGATTTCCGGGAGCAACACTCAGATTGGCGCGCGTCCGTCGCTATTTCGGATTGTCGGTGTCAACCGCGAATTGTTCGCGCGAGATCCAATGATCATCGGTGGTCTGTCGACCACGTGGGACCACGCCTAGTGTAGACCTGTTGAAATGCTGGCACTCGCCGGATTCAAAGAGAGGAGAAAACTGTGCTTTTCACACATGGAGCTCGCGAATGGAACGGCATCGCGATTGCTATTCCAGCAATCGTTCGAACAGCTTCGCGTTCACTGATCATCGGCGTGGTTTACATCGCCCTTCACCGGCCCGTGTCAGCGAATGCACAGATAACCAAGATCCAAGGAAGCAAGGGCACCTGCGCGCCGTGCAGTATCACTCTGACTCCGTTCGCTGAGGTCAACGCGGACGGGAAAATGGACAAATTAGGTGGCGTCTCGGCGATCTTTAGCGAAGGTGCCGACACGTACTTCAGTCACGGGCGCGCGATAGGGCAACTCCACAAACTCAACAATTCTGGAAAGGTTTCGGTTGTCAATTTCCGGGTAGCCAAGGGAGATTTTCGTCCCCGCGTGATCTCGCATATCTCAAGATACCGCCCAGGTGTCTTGATTCTTACCGACCCCGTCCAGCGACGGCTCTTCCTTTTCAATCAGTCCTCCCACACGCTTCAGTCAATAGAACTCTCGTTCGTACCTCGACGAGCTATCTCAATCGACGGTGTGCAATTCCTCGTGAATGGCTTGCCGCGGACGGCGGAGCTCATCGGAACAACGCTGCATGTCATCAACGCCAGCGGCGAGCTTGTGCGTAGTTTTGGCGGCGCGGGGGCGCTAATGCGAACGGACATTGCGTATTTCGGAGAAGTTGAAATAGCGGTAAAGAATGCGGACCGTTTCTGGGCGGCTCGCAAGAACGAGTACGTGCTCGAGGCGTGGACAGGCGACGGGAAGCAGATCACGCGTCTGAGCGTAGAAACTGATTGGTTCCCCGCCTGGGTAGATACCGAGGCGTGGCCTTCGAATCGGCTCCCTCATCCTCGCACCGTGGGTCTGCATGTGGACGCTGGTGGGCTGATCTGGGTCGCGATACTGCGACCGAAGTCGGACTACCTGTCGCACTTGTTTGCCGTCAAAACTGATGAGGGGCAAGCGTTCTTGGCTCGCGACATTGGGTTAGCGGTGACTACTGAGATCCAGGTCTTGGATCCAGTCAGAAGCGTTATCTTGGCCAGAAAGGAGGTTCTCGGATACATCGGAGGATTCGCGGCAGACCGAGTGGTTTTCGGGCAACGCGGCAACTCAGTTGAGGGCGAAAGCCTTCAGCTGTTTCGACTAAGTCTTGTGCGATAATTGGAAGATCGTCCGGCGGGGACGTTGTCAACACTTCAAAGTTTGAGGAAGAAAATGAAAAAGAAACTCGCTGGTATGTTGTGCGCACTGGTTGGCTTGGTGCTGATATCAAGTTTGGGCACGGTTCGCCTAGCCGACGCCGCTCCGGAGACTTCGGCGGCCGTCTTAAACTCTGCATTCGGTGCCAACTGCGTCACCTGCGACCCTGAATGCCAAGGTCCACAGGGAGCTCATCATGTATCTGCAAGTGCGGGAGCCGGTACTCGTCACAATTTCGCGCATCCTGACGTTTGCGGACCCGGCACCTGCGATGATTTACATCCGACGGGCTGCAAAGGAGGGGAAGAAACAGACTTCGACCTTGCCGCCTCTTGGCAGGCAGCGGTGCGACAAGATTACGCTCGAACCACCCGTGAGCTAGTTGAGAATAGCACGGTTGTAGCTTTGAATGTTGACCGCAGAGCCCTACAGTGGTACGGCTGCGACGGCAGTGTCATCGCAAGTTTGCCACTCGAAATTCGCGAGTTCGAGAAGTTGAAAACTCTCTCTGAGTAAGGTGTAGCCTCCGAATTGTCCCCGCCGGACTATTGGACGGCTCTTTCTGTCAAGACAACGAGAGAGGTGAGATGCAAGCACAAACAACGCGCTGGCGCTACGCGATGAACGTGAGTCGCGTCGGCGCATTGATCTTCACTGGCGCCTGCGCCGCGTGCGCCGAGACCTCCCGCTCTGGACTGGTAGCGCTTGGCTCCTCGACAGTTTTCGACACGGTTGTGATGGCTTGCCGAGATGACGCTGGCGCACTCCACGAACCGGACATGTCGGCGGTAACGATTGATACAGCCGGCGCGATCGTCGTGCTCAACGCATCGGGCGGAAACATTGTCCGGCTCTCCGAGGGTGCGCGCTGCACTTCGCAAGGGCGACGAGGACGCGGTCCGGGTGAACTCAACGCACCTGTCGGTGTGGTGACATTGAACGATAACCGCGCTGCTGTTTTGGACTTTGGCCAAGGAGGGGTCGTCGTCTTCCCATCGGACAACTCTCCTTCCGAGATCATCAAATTTGGAGGAATAGGTGAGCCGAGCAGCTCGGATGCGCTGTGGTTTGCAGGCGGCCTTTTTTGGTCGAAGAAGTTGTCGCCGATTGGCGTCATTGGAAGCGACCTAAGATCGGCTAAGCGGCGGGAGCGATTTGTCGGTTATTCACTTCAAGGCGCCTTGCAGTCCGATTTTGTGCCTGCGCTCAAGCTTGATGGCGAATGTGATCGGTCGTCCGTCTACTATGCTGGAATCTCGTCTCGATTTGCGGCGAGTCTCCGGTTTGTTTTTCGTCCAGACGGAATGCTCGTCGGCGGTTGTACACAATCCGACAGCCTCTGGATTTTCGATGGTCGCAACCCGGGTGACGCGCGATTGCTGACAGTGCTCCCTTTTGCGCGCGTGCCGATTTCGAGCGAGATACGAGCGATCCTGGCGAATGAAGCGTTCGAGCGGTTTCGCAAAGATGTTCCGACTCTCACGCCGTCAACAGTAGACGTTCCGGCACGCATTCCGTCGTGGCGATCGTTGGCGCCGCTCGATCGCGATCGACTGGCCGTCCTGATGATCGATTCCATCACGCTCAAGGACGCGACCGACCGTGAGGAAGGGGAATCGGCAGCCTTACCGTGGTACAGCCTCGCTGTTGTCACGCCAGCATCGGACACGGTCACATATGTTGCACTTCCCCGCATAGACCTGACCAGTGCTACCATGGTCAGCCGTGAGAGCACGGTTTTGCTGCAGATATCTCTGGCGAGTGGCGAGGACGCGCTGCTCCGCGTGCGGATTGGCGCTCGTCCCCGGGGCTCGAAGTAGCCGCGCCTCATCAATTCCTCATCGACCCGTAACCTTCCGCCCCTCGCGGGCATTCGATACGGACTGCAACGTTGCGGTCTCGCGGACGCTGCGTGTGGCACCCACATTGCTTCATTCGGGAATCCGCGACAGGAATCCGTGAAAGGAATCCGTCGCGGGAAACCCTTTGCGTGATCGCTGCACCTAATCCCCGACGCCACGCCCGGTTGCCGCTCGTGCATCCGGCGTCTGTTGGTACCCATTGCGCCGTCATCCATGAAGCCTTCCTCGTTCGCATCACCACGTCTCGCCCGGGTGTATCACGC
>JAGNMU010000318.1 GCA_017991005.1 Gemmatimonadaceae bacterium
GTGGTGATGCCGGGGATGAACGGTCGCCAACTGGCCGAGAAACTGCTCGAACAGCTTCCTGGATTGCCCGTCATCTTCGCGTCCGGCTACACCGATGATCAGGCGTTGTTGGGGAACGTGCGTCTCGACGAGCGCATGTTTCTGCAGAAGCCGTTCACCACACTCGAACTGGTGCGCCGCATCCGCCACGCGCTCGATCAGCCGGCGCGCGTCGGCTAACGACAACCGCCATGTACTGGATTCTGTTTGTGATGGGTGGCATTGCGGCCATCGGCGTGGCGCTTGTCATCGGCGGTCTCGCGACACCGCGCCACCATGAGGTGGCCAGAAGTCTGACGCTCCCGGTCACACCCGATCGGCTCTGGATGTCCGTGCGTGACATCGACGCGTACGGGCAGTGGCGGCATGAACTCGAGGATGTCGAACGGGTTGACACGGATCAGGCACAGCCGCGGTGGCGCGAAACGAATACCCGACGCTCGCTGACGTTCGGCGTCACGCGCGACGAACCGCCACACCGCTTCAGCGCGTCCATCCTCGACGACGATCTGCCATACACCGGCGAGTGGACGTGGCTTGTCGAACCGCACGGCACCGGCGCGCGCGTGACGATCACCGAGCGGGGAAGCGTGCTCAATCCGATCTATCGGTTCATCGGGGCGCACTTCATCGGCTACACACGGTCACTCGACCGATATCTGGCGTCACTCGCGGCGCATCATGGCGCGCCCGACAGCGCCATCGCTGACGCCACACCCACATGAACCCGGGCAGCCGGCTTGCGCGCTTCTGGCGCACGCTCGGCCCGGGCCTCATCACCGGTGCGGCAGACGACGACCCGTCCGGCATCGCGACGTATTCGCTGGCCGGTGCACAATTCGGCACGGGGTTGCTCTGGCTCCCAGTGATCTCCTGGCCGCTGATGTGGGCCGTCCAGTACTCGTGCGCCCGCATCGGCATGGTGACCGGCCGCGGACTGATGTCCGCGCTGCGTCTGCGTTATCCGCGGCCCGTGCTGTTCGCGATGGTCGTGGCCCTGTTCGTCGCGAACGCGATCAACATCGGCGCGGATCTCGCCGGCATGGCCGACGCCGCCGAACTGCTGACCTCCGTCAACTCCCACATCTGGGTGGTGCTCTTCGGCGTGGGCCTGATGTTCGGCACGGTACGCCTGCGCTATCGGCAGATGGCACGCATTCTGAAATGGCTGTCGCTGGTGCTCGTCTCGTACATCATCACGGCGCTCATTTCGCGTCCGGACTGGTCTGCGATTGTTCGCGACATGCTGACTCCGCAACTGCCGACGGGATCGGAAGGATGGGGCATGGTGGTGGCCATCTTCGGCACGACCATCTCACCGTATCTGTTCTTCTGGCAGGCGTCGCAGGAGGTCGAAGAGGAAAAGGCGGAGGGTCGCACGGGACACGAGCGTTTCAATGCGTCGCCTGCGGAACTCAAAGCCCGCTCCGCCGATGTGGCCGTCGGTTCGCTCGCCGCGACGATCACGATGTTCTTCATCATGCTCACCACGGCGCTCACGTTGCACGCACATGGACTGACGCACCCGACCACCACCAACGAGGTAGCGAGCGCGTTGCAACCGCTCGCGGGACGCGCGGCCATGCTGCTCTACACGGTGGGACTCTTGGGTACCGGTGCGCTCGCCATTCCGACCCTCGCCGGTGCCACCGCATACGCCGCCGCCGAACTGCTGTCATTCCGCCAAGGCATCGATGAGAAGTTTCATCGGGCCAAGGCGTTTTATGCGGTGATCCTGGTTTCCATCGCCGCCGCCATCGCCATGGATTTCTTGCACATCAGTGCGGTACGCGCGCTGTATCTGACGGCGGTCATCAACGGGCTGCTGGCGCCGATTCTCCTCGTCGCCATCGTGCGCACCAGCGCCGACGCGGCCGTCATGCACGGCCAGCCAGGCGCGCGCCGCATGCACGCACTCGTCTGGGTGGCCGCTGGGATCATGACGGCGGCGGCGTTCATGATGGTGTGGGTCTCGTGAACGCACCCACTCAGTGCGTCATCACCATCCGCCCCGTTCTCCACCGCACATAGACCGCCGCGCCCAGCGGCGTGCGTGAACCGTACACTGCCTCGAGCGACGACGGTACCAGATTCAACGTGCCGCGCGCGCCAAGGCCGATGCGGCCAAAACGACCCAGCGCGGTTTCACGCAGCGCACCCACGGTCAGATGCGCCACCTGATAGCGCGATTCGGCGGCCACCACATCACGTTGCAGCAGCGTTCGTCGGCTGACGAGTGAGGCAGGTGTTGACGATACGGAAGCCGAGTGCAGCTCGATGCCGTGATCGACCTCGAGCACCAGTTCTTCCGCCGACTTCCGTACCGACTCCGCGCGCAGAAACAGCTGCGTCTTGCCACCGATATCCGTCAGCGCTTCGGCGGTGTAGGCACGCGACCACGCTTCATCGGCCACGGCGTTCGCGCCGACGATGAACGCCAGCGAACGGCTGCCGCCACGGGCATCGGTGCGCGACCACAGCGCAGCGCCGACGGCGCGTCGCACCGCTTCTCCTGGATGCGCCTTTTCTGCGTCCTGCAATCGGCCGTAGCTGGCCGAGAGTGCGAGCGAGGCGGTTGGTGCCACCGTCACGCGCCCCGCGTACGAATCAAGTGATGCGCCTTGCCAGTCGATGTTCGTCCGCACCCCATCGGGCTCCCGCCCGTTGAACGCCGACGCTTCGACCTTCACGCGTCGCGTATACACACCTGCAGTGGCAACGCCAAAACTCACGTGCGTGGCATCCTGCCAGTGATGCGAAATGGTGGCAAACGGATCTGCGGCCGCGGTTGGACGATGTGGAAACGCGACCGGCCCAAGCGCCGGTTCACCAGCCGGTGCCAGATACACCTGCACGGCCACATCCTTGGAGACCGCGCGTTCGAACACGGCGGCGAGTTCCATGATCATGTCATGTGGATGTTGGCGGTCGTGCAGCGACTCACCGCGATACGACTCGCCGGTTTGCAGCAGCATTGGGTATCCCCGTCCGCCAACGGTATAGGCGTCGACGCTACCCATGGCACGCAACTGCAGACGCCCTCCGGCGACCGCGCGCATGGCGTTGATCATGCCCCAATTGGCGCTGCCAAACTGCGAGTCGCCGCGCTCGCCGCCCTGGACGGACTGCTGCACAAACACCGAACCGTGCATCATGAACATCCAGGCGCCGGCGTTGCGCATCACGCCAAACATCGGTGCCGAATCGGGTAGCCACGTGGTCCCCGAGCCCATACGCGTCATCGGGAGACCCAGTGGATCGGTCATCGGCATCATGATCATGGACGGAGCCGATGTGCGGTGCACATGCTCCGCGGGGGGCGGCGTGGTGGTCGTTTGTGCGACCGCAGGTGAAACCCACGTCGCAGCCGCGATCGCACACGCGATGGCAGCAGCGATCGGAGCCGCTGAGGTTGAGACAGTCATGGTGGGTGTTGCTGGGTCACCCGCGCAGGGTGACGGACACGAATCAGGATCGGTGCATGCGCCGGTGGCCTACGCCACCCGCATGACACACAACCAGAGGGACACCGCGAGCGACGCGTGCGTCGCGCGGGTCAGATTCGTGGTGGCGGAGATTCGATGTCGCGGTGGGTGATCACGCGACGCATGATGTGGCCCGCCGGCGTGGCCGATGGACGCGGCTGCTCGGCGATACGCAGTTCGTCGTCCAGTGAGAACTGTGCCATGCCCACACAGCCCACCACCCACGGACAGGTGGTGTCGTGCGAACGATGATGGTCGGACGGCGTCGTTGGCAATGACGCCAGGTCCGCCTCGGCCCCTGCTTGCGCAGCATGACCGTGCATGTGCGATGCGGACGTGTTGGTCCCGTCCTGATGCACGGCGTGATCGACGGACGGCGAGGTATGCGCCGGCAATGGGCGGTGGTCGTCACGCCCGGCGCTGGTATCTCCGCACGGCAACAGCGAGGTGCTCGCGGAAAACGCGAACAACATGAGTTGCACCAGTGCCACGGCCCGGCGTCCGCCGGTGCGGAAGATCCCTCGCATCCGGTAAGGCTAGCGAAGCACTCCCGATTGATCAACCGCGCAACCGCTCAGCCCGCGCGCAGTCGACGAATGCTGAGAATTCCGAGCAACGGACCAATCGAAAGAATGGGGAAGACCCACTGCCATCCCAGCCACGACACCAGTGGTGGGATGAGTTGAATGGTGATGGTGGTCAGCAGAAATCCGATGGACACCTGCAGCGTGAGCGCGGTCCCGACCGTGTGCGCCGGCACACTTTCCGTGACGAGCACACTGAACTGGGCGCTGTCGGCAATGACAAAAAAGCCCCATACCAACGCCAGCGGCGCCAGCAGCCACCACGACTGCGCCCACGCAAACCCGATCGCCAGTGCGCAACTGCCACTGATCGCCATCGCCAACGTGACCAGTCGCGCGCGTCCGATCTTGTCGGCGACCAGTCCGCCCCACACGCACCCGATGCCGCCCACCGCAATCACGCCAAAGCCGATGAGTGTGGCGATGCGCGCATTCGCCGGGCCGGCCACGCGGGCCGCACGCGCCGCATCACTCGCCACCAGAAACGACGGAATCCACGTCCAGAACGAGTACAACTCGGCCATGTGCCCGAGATAGCCACCGGTCGCCAAACGCCACCGGCGTTCACGAATCACATCACGCACCCGAGCCCACGAAAACGCGCGCGCAGGGAACTCGTAGGGTCCGTCGCGATAGCCCATCCACACGATGGCTGCCGCGAGCAAAGCACTGAGCGACGCGCCCAGCGTGATCGCCGCGACATCCAATCCCGGAATGGCCTGCGCGAGATAGGGCGATGCTTTGCCCACCGTCAGCGCGCCAACGATGGTGCCCACCGCGACGCCGCGTCGCGCACGAAACCAGGTGGACGCCATTTTCATGGCCGGCGGATACACCCCAGCCAGGCATACGCCGGCGAGAAAGCGCGAGATCAGCGCGACGGTATACGACGAGGTGAAGGCCAGTGGCGCATTGGCCAGCGCTCCTGCGACCGCCGCCAAAGCGAACAGCCGCCGCGACGGCACGACATCGGCCAGGTTGAGCAGGGCGCTCATCGCCGTGCCGCACACAAATCCCAACTGTACCGCCGTGGTGAGCCATCCCACCTCCGATGCGGTGAGCGACCACGACTGCGCCAGCGTCGGTCCCACGGCGCTGCCGGTGAACCAGAGCGCCATACCCAGCAGTTCGGCCACGGCGAGCAACACCAGCATGCGCCACCGATCGGGATGGCTATCGGGCGGCAGCGAAGAGGAGGTGGACGATGCGGCGGCGGTGGTCATGCGCCACAGAAGCTAACCCCCGGTCTGACCCCACGCGGCAAGTCTCAACTCTGTGGTTTCTGGAAGGTCTGAGGTCTTGGGTTATCCCCGTCCGCGTCACACCGAGGATAACCCAAGA
>JAGNMU010000319.1 GCA_017991005.1 Gemmatimonadaceae bacterium
GCTCGCCATCGAGCTGGCGGCCGCGCGCGTGCGTGTGTTGTCGCCGCAGCAGATTGCCGAGCGCCTGTCGGATGCGTTTTCACTGTTGAGCAGCGGCAGTCGCACGGCGCTCGCGCGCCAGCGGACGCTGCGCGGCGCCATCGACTGGAGTTTTGCGCTGCTGACGTCAGACGAGCAGCGGCTGTTGCAGCGCCTCTCTGTCTTCGCCGGGAGTTTTTCCATCGACGCCGTGGAAGCGATCTGCACCGGCGCGCCGCTCAATGATGCGTCGGTGCTGGACGAATTGTCCGGGCTGGTGGACAAGTCGCTCGTGGTGATGGATGTGTCCGGTGACGACGCACGGTATCGCTTGCTGGAGACCGTCCGGCAATACGGTGAAGAACGCCGTCGCGCGCACGGTGAATGCGACATGCTGCGCGACCGACACAGCGCCTACTACCTGGCGCTCGCGGAGGCGGCCGAACCGCTGCTGTTTGGCGGCGCTGCCGACCTGGATGCCGTCACGCGGATCACGACCGACATCGCCAATCTGCGAGCGGCGTTCGAGTGGTGCGACGCGGATTCGTCGCGCGTCGAGCGTGGGCTGCGTGGGGCGTACGCGCTCCACTGGTACTGGTTTGCGCGCGGCGAGTTTGACGAAGGCAAGCTGCGCCTGCGCGCCGCGCAGCGGCATGCCGCCAACTCCGCCGTGCCGCAGCGTCTGCGCGGACTCGCGATGATTGCGCTGGGCCACATGCATGTGTGGCAGGGCAATCCGCAGGATGCACTCACGTGCATGCAGCAGGGGCACGATCTGCTATGCGACGATTCCGACCCATTTGCCGCGGCCTACGCGCTCACCGGTGTGGGGGCCGGCCATTACCTCGCAGGAGCGCATGCACGGGCGATGCCGTTTCTGTTGGAGGCGGCGTCGCATATTCCGCGCATTCCCGACCACGTGCTGGGATCGATCATCCACTACTGGATTGGCCGGGTACGGTTGGACACGGGTGATCAGGATGGCGCCGAACGCGAGTTCGTGGCGGCCGCCAATATCGGCCGCCGCATTCGGCATCGCCCTGCGAAAGGGCACAACCTCCTGATGGTGGGATTGCTCGCCGAACAGCGCGGACAGATGCAGCGCGCGCATGCCGCCTTCGCCGAAGCGCTGGACGTGCATTCGTCGATCAGCGACATGTGGGGGATCGCGCAGGGACTGGAAGGCGTGGCCTGCACGTTGTTGGCCGCGCCATTGCACGACACGGCGGCGGTGCTGCTGGGCGCCGCCACGGCGCTGCGTGAGCGGATTGCGGCGCCACATCTGCCCGGCGATCGCGACCGGTTGCACGCCGCCGTGCGCACACTCGAGCGTCTGCTCGGTCGCCGGTATGAAGAGCTCTGGAGCACCGGGTACGCAATGACACGCGAGGCCGCCGTTGCACTCGCGCTCGAAGCCGCGTGGCCGACGGCAACGCCAGCCGACACGACGGCACCGGTTGCGCCCGCGACCGCGAATACGGCGGCGGTTCAGTCCGCGGCAGCTCCTCTCACCGCGGACGCGGCACCGTCGAGTGGCCCGGCGGCGGCCGATCTCACCATTCGCATGCTCGGCCCGCTCGAGATTCTGGTGTCGGGTGTGGCCGTTGATTCACGCGCGTGGGGATCGGCCCGGTCACGCGAGCTGCTGCTGTTTCTCGTGTGTCACCCCAACGGCGCCACCAAAGAACAGGTGGGCGCGGCCTTTTGGCCTGAAGCGTCGTCTGCGCAAGTGCGCAACACCTTTCACGTCACGTTGCATCGCCTGCGCAAGGCGCTGGGGCATGCCGAATGGGTGACGGTGCAGCAGGAACGCTACCGGCTCGATCCTTCGCTGGTGATCGACTGCGACGCGTTGCGGTTCGAGAAGGAGATGACCGACGCACTCAAACTGGTGAAGCGCCGGAGTCCTGACGCCGAACCGGCACTGACGCGCGCCTTGTCGTATTACACCTCCGACCTGCTGCTCGGCGAATCGGTGGGCGAATGGCACGTGCCGCAGCATGACCGTCTGCAGCGACTGTTGTTTGATGGTCTGCAGTCGCTTTCGGCGTTGCACCTCGAGGCCGGGCGCTTCGCGGACGCGATTGCCACCAGCCAGCGGCTGCTGACCGCGGATAATCTCGACGAGGACGCCTGGCGGTCGATCATGACCGCGCACGCGCGTGCCGGTGAGCGTTCACAGGCGCTCAGGGTCTATCAGCAGGTGGCCGATCTGATGCAGCGCGAGATCGACAGCGAACCCGATCGCGCCACGCGCGCGCTGGCGCAGCGTATCCAGAAGGGCGAGACGGTGTAAGCCGAGCGCCACTCGCGCTGTAAGTGCGCGGGTTGGCACCGGTAAGCCAGTCGTAAGACCCCCGCCGTAGTGTTCTCTGTAACGACGACAGCATGGCGCGCAACACGACGCGGCCTTGCCTGGCGCTGCAGGGATAGAAGGGAAATGGAAGAGAGTCGTTGGCCAGTTGCACGTTGTGGCCGCCGTAGCAATACGGCGGCCAACTCGTTTCCGGGAGTGTCGTTTCACTCCGCGTGTTCGCGCCGTCTCAACTGCGTCTGGGCATGAGCACGGAATAGTCGAAATCGAGCACCACGGCGGGGTCGTAGGCGCCGTCCGCTTGTCGATATGGGAAGTCGGCGGCCGAGCGGTCTTTGAGCGCCACGGTGCGGAGTCGCAAGACGCCCACGTCGATGCGACCGGGCAGTGGATCGACGGCGAGTACTTCGGTCCATGCGTAGATCGTGTCGCCGGCAAAGGTGGGACTCACATGCCGGCCGCCATGAATGGCCGCCATGCCGACGATGTTGGCCAGGCCGTTGAACGACAGCGCGCGTGCGAGACTGATGATGTGGCCCCCGTAAACGATCCGCCGCCCAAAACGGCCTTCGCGCTCGACGTGCTGATTGAAATGCACACGGGCGGTGTTCTGAAACAGCCGCGCGGCCATCATGTGATCGGACTCTTCGATGGTCATCGCGTCCACGTGATCGATACGCTCACCGACGGCGTAGTCCTCAAAGAGATGCGGACTGCCGGACAGCTCCGTGTGCACGGCGTGCGTGGCCAGATGCACTGGTGCCGTCATGGCCGATGGCGCCACCGATTCGGGCAGCTCGGGGACGACGGCCTCGGGCGCCGGCGATGCGGGATCGCGCTTGCGCACCATCACCCACCGCACGTACTCGAGCACCAGATCGCCGTGCTGGTTTCGCCCCACCGAGTGCACGTACACCACACCCGTCTGTCCATCGCGGTTCTGTTTGACGCCAAGCACACGCGACACGGTGGCGAGGGTGTCGCCTGCGTAGACGGCCACGCCGAAACGTCCGTTGGCGTAGCCCAGATTGGCGATGGCGTTGAGCGAGATGTCAGGAACGGTCTTGCCGAAGACGATGTGAAAGACCAGCATCGGATCGACCGGCGCACTGCGAAATCCCAGTCCCTGCGCGTACGGAGTGGCGCAGTGTACGGCGAATCGGCCGCCGTAGAGTGCGGTGTACAGACTGACATCGCCGTCGGTGATCGTGCGTGGTGTCGCGTGCACGATCTCCTGCCCGACGAAGAAGTCCTCGAAGAAGTTGCCGACCGCGGTTTTGCTCATGGGAGGTCGCCTCTCAGAATCCGTAGGCGTCGGCAAGCGAGGGGTCGCGCTGTGCGACGAGCCGCGCGAGGTCCACCACCACCTTGGCCTGCTTCCAGGTGGCATCGTCCTGCATCTTGCCGTCGATCATGGCCACACCGTTTCCGTCGGGCATCGCGTCGAGGATGCGCTTGGCAAACCGTACTTCGTTGGCATCGGGACTGAACACGCGTCGTGCGATATCGATTTGATTCGGCGCCAGCGACCATGCCCCGCTGCATCCCATGATGTACGCGTTCCGGAACTGCGCCTCGCAGCCGGCTTCGTCCTTGAGATCGCCAAACGGGCCGTAGAACGCACGAATGCCACTCGAGGCACAGGCATCGACCATGCGCGCAACGGTGTAGTGCCAGAGATCCTGCTGCGCAAACGCACGCGCCGTTTCGGGCGCGCCCGGATCGGCCAGTACGCCGTAGTACGGATGTCCGCCGCCCACGCGTGTGGTTTTCATTCCGCGCGACGCCGCGAGATCGGCCGGTCCGAGACTCATCCCGTGCATGCGTGGGCTGGCCTGCGCAATCTGCTCGACGTTCTTGACGCCTTCCGCCGTTTCGAGCAGCGCGTGAATGAGAATGGGCCGAGTCACGCCGTACCGTGCTTCGAGCAGCGCCAGATACTGGTCGACAAAGTGAATGTCCCACGGGCCTTCGACCTTGGGAATCATGAACGCGTCGACCTTGTTGCCGGCGTGTTTGACAATCTGCTCGAGATCATCCAGCACCCACGGACTGTTCAGGCAGTTCACACGCACCCACAGTGCGGTGCCGCCAAACTCGTTCTGCTGCGCCACTTCGATGAACCCGGCTCGCGCGGCTTCCTTGTCGGCGACAGGGATGGCGTCTTCCAGGTTGCCGCACAACACGTCGACCTGCTTCAGCATTTCGGGCACGCGCGCACGAATCTTCTCGATGTGCGGCGGAAAGAAGTGAATCATGCGCTCGGGGCGCACCGGGCGCTCGCGAAACGGTTGCGGAGCGCCGATGGCGAGCGGCTTGTAGAAGTTGTTGGGGAGCTTCATCGTTTCGATCGGGTGAGGTGGGCATGCAACAACAAACAGCATTCACCACAGAGAGCACAAAGGCACAGAGGTGCTTTGCATCGTGTCCTCTGTGTCTCCGTGGTCAAATGGCTCTTGAGTGAACAGCGCTCGGCAACGGGCCGGCCACAACACGTGCGTCGTGGAGCATGCCAACTTGTGATTCGGACATGCCAAGCAGCTCCAGCAGGATCTCGTCGGTGTGTTCGCCAAGACGTGGCGCGGCGCGCACGGGCACACGGTCCACGGCGCTGAACGCGAGTGGCGATCCTGGCGCGAGATACCGGCCGATACCGGGCTGATCGATCTCGCTGAACATCGGATTGATCTCGGACAGATCGATGTCGTCGGCCATCGCTTCGCGCACCGTGCGATACGGACCCCACGTGACGCGATGCATGGTGAAGGCAGTGCTGACTTCATCGAGGGTGCGCGCGGCGATCCATGGCGCGATCAGCGCAGCGATCTGTTCACGCGCGTGAAACCGTTCACCTTCCTGCGACAGATCCCGGCCGAGCGCGGCGGAGAGTGCGGCAATTGCGTCGGCGTTTTCGGTGGCCTTGACGAGCGTGGACCATTGCAGATCGGTCAACCCCACCACCATCACGCGCGCGCCATCGCGTGTGACAAAGTCACGACCAAACGCGCCGTATAGGTCGTTGCCATACCGTGCTCGGTCCACGCCGTTGACGGCAACTTCGGCGATCATGCCGAGATGGCCGAGCAT
>JAGNMU010000320.1 GCA_017991005.1 Gemmatimonadaceae bacterium
CCGTGAGCCATACACGACGTCGGACTGGCCCGCGATGATAGGCGCCAGCAAACGCGTGTACTCACCCGGATCCAGTTCGAGGTCGGCATCCTGAATGACCAGCAGATCACCCGTCGCATACTTGAAGCCGATGCGCACCGCAGCGCCCTTACCCAGATTGATCGGGCTGTGCATCGCGCGCACCTGCCCAGGAAACGCCGCCGCCGCATCGTCGACGACGCGCGCCGTGGTATCCGTCGATCCGTCATCCACGACGATGATCTCGCGCTCGATGTCTCCGAGATCGACAGCCAGCACACGCACGATGACTTCACGAACGGTCTGTTCTTCGTTGTAGACCGGAATGACCACAGATAGCTTCACGGCAATCCTCTATCGCTTCAACTGGTAGCGGGAACGTTCAGGCACGTCAGCACGTTCGACGTCGCGGACCGCGGACGCGCGGTCGCGGAAATAGTGCGAAAGAAACTGCCACGCCGCGCGCGGTACCACGGTGAACTGATTGCGCGTGACCTCGGCAAAGTTCACGGGGCCGCGATTCGGCACCATGTTGGTGCCCCACTGCAGCATGAAGCCGGCATTCCACGCAATCAGCAACCCGACCACCGCCCACGCCGCCATCCAGCGACGACGATTGGCGGTGCCGCACACCGCATCGAGCAGGGCCGCGAGTCCCCAGATAAACAGTGGCGTCAGCGCAATGAGAAAGCGGCTCCCGAACGCCGAGTGCCCATGCCAGCTCCGATACGACGCCACCGCGTAGTAGAACGCCAATCCGGACGCGAGGGCAACGCTGCCGAGCAGCGGCTGCCGACGCACCATGAAGATCGCGCCGATCGACGCGAGCAGCAGGACCGGCGTCCACAGAAACGCGCCGTGCTCCGTCGAGAAGGCGACGGCCAGCAACCGCGGTTCACGCCAGAAGAACAAGTCGCCGACATACCCCGTGGCGAAGAGCGCGCCGTCGAGCACACCTTTGACCGCCAGGCCAGGCAACAGCACCAGGCCGACGCCCGCGACAAACACCAGACCGGCAATGACCGTCGGCACAAACTGCTTCGGCCTGAAGAGGCGCAGCATCGCTTCGAGCAGCGCCACGAGCAGGATGATGCCGTTGATGTAGTACGTGGTGACCACCAATCCGCCGCTCAGGCCCCACAAGAACCATCGCCACCGGCTGTCTCGACCGTCGCGAATCGCGAACCAGTTCCACAGAAACCACGCCACGGTGAACATGGCCAGCGCGTGGGCATGAAACGGCAGAAAGTAGAGATAGACCGGCAGGGACGAGGCCAGCCAGATGGCGATCGTCGCGAGCAACGCCGCCCCCGGAGTCGCGAAGCGCAACGCCAGTCGATACGAAAACCACAACCCCAGAAACGCGTAGAACGCCGTGCCGATCGCGCTGGCCCAGAGGTACGGCCAGGAGTATCCGTCGAGCGGCACGGTCTGCCCTCGCGACTGCAACACTTGCGCGGCCGCATGCCCGGCGAGAAAGAACGGCGTCCACAACAGCGACGGCCCGACGCTCGCGATGTTGCGCCGATAACCCGACGCGGACACTCCCAGTTCGCCGTCCATCGCCGCGCGAAAGGTGTCTTCGCCCCGCGCGTACTCGTTGTCGAACCGCAGGTCGTGATCGAGGATCACCGATCGAACGTAGGCGTAGTACTCGTTGCCGTCACTCCGAATGTGCGCGTTGAGCAACGGGAGCGTCGCCAGCATCAGCCCCCACAGCAGCCAGCCATGCCACCGCGGTGCGCGCGGCGTGGCCACCCGCGCCGCCTTCGGCAACCCGGGGGCCCGGCGCCCCTTTGACGCTATTGCCTCTGTCGGTACTCGTGCCATTCCCGTCGATCCTGTTCCTCAATCTCAGCAGCCAAGTTGGCGCGATCCGTCACATAGCGCCGCAGCAATTGCCCCACCCGACCGGGCACCGCCCACTGCTGCGCCACCACCATCCGAACATCCACGGGCCCGCGACTCGGCATCATCTTCGTCGCCCACTGCACCGCCAGCCCCGCATTCCATGCCATGAGCGCCACGGCGCACGACACGGCCCACACGCGCCACATGCCGCGACGCTGCCACATCCCCTGCCCGATCACGCCGACGCCGATCACCAGAAGCGGCGTCCACGAGACGAAGAACCGATTGCCGAAGGACGACAGCCCGTGCCAGCTCGAGTAACTGGCAATGACCACATAGAACAGCGCCGCCGTCGCGAGCATCCAGACCATGTCCAGGCGCTGCCGCGCGACCATCGCACAACCCACGATGCCAACGCCCACGAGGGGCGTCCACAGTATGACGCCGTGCTCGGTCGAAAACGCGGTCTGCCACAACTCCGGAGCCCACCAGTGAAACGCGTCCTGGTATCCCGTCACCACCGGGGAGCCATAGACGACAGCCTTCCCGATCCACTGCGGCAGGGCCGCAAGAAGCGCGGCCGCGGTGAAGATCCCCACGCCGGCGATCGACGCGCGACCGCCTCGTCGCCGGGCGGCCTCAACGGCCGCCGGCAACGCCAGCAGCGCAAACACCGCGTCCACGTAGTACGTCATGCACATCAGCCCGGCCAGCGCGCCCCAGATCGCCCACTGCAACGGCGTCAGGTCGACACCGCGTGTGATGCGGTACCAGAGAAAGAGCGCCACCGTGAACGCGGCAAGCGCGTGCACGTGAAACGGCAGCACAAACGTGTAGACCAACAGCGACGACGCGCCGAAGACCGTCACCGCCGCGGCGGCCGCCACCGGCAGCGAGACGCCGAATCGTCGCGCCGACAGTGCGCTCAGCCACAAGCCACAGACGGCGTAGCAGAATGAGCCAATCGCGCACGCCTGACGATAGGCCGACGCAAAGCCATCCTCCGCGCTCGTGCCGGTCACGCGCACGATGACGTGCGCGGTCAGAAACCACGGCGCCCACAAGACGGCGGGGCCCGTGGCCCACTGATTGTCGAGTCGACCGGTCGGCGTGATCAACTCCGGACGTGGCGCACCGGACGCGTCGAAGTATCGGTCGGCAAACAACAGGTTGGCATGCTCGTACTGATTGCGAAAATCGAGATCGCCATCGACGACCGCCGAGGCAATCCACGAGAAATACCCGTTGCCGTCGCCACGCACGTGCGTATTCACAAAGGGCAAGACCAGCAGCAACGCCACCGCCGCGCACGCGGCCGAGACGCGCCGTGTCATCCGCGCGCCTCGGGCACCGCATCCACAAGAAACGGCCCGAGAACGAGGCAGTCGAGATGCCCGCGCACGAAGGCGCGCACGGCATCGTCCGGTGTGCAGACGATCGGCTCTTCGTGCATGTTGAAGCTGGTGTTGATCAGTGACGGAATGCCGGTACGCCGATGGTAGGCCGCGAGTACGTCGTAGTAGAACGCGTCGATGTCACGACGAATCAGCTGCGGCCGCGCGGTGCCGTCCAGGTGCACGCACGCGGGTGACTGTCGCTGCATTTCCTCGGAGCAATCGCAGGTGATCGTCATGAACTCCGACGCATAGCGGCATCGGTCGAGCCCGCGATAACACCGGTCTGCGTGCTCGGCCAAGGTCACCGGCGCGAACGGCATGAACTCGGTGCGGTCGAGCCGCTTGTTGAGCCAGTCGTTCACCGTCGCATCGCCCGTCTGATACAGGATCGTGCGATGCCCCAAGGCGCGCGGCCCGAGTTCAAGCCGGCCGCGGCTCAGTGCAACCACCCGTCCCGCGGCCAAACGGTCGGCCACCTGCTCGGCCAGCGGACCGTCCGCCAACCGCGTGGCCGTCAGCCCATGCGCATCGAGTGCGGCCTGCATCTCCGCCTCGGAATACTCCGGGCCGTGATACATGTTCGCGACGCGCGTCGGCAGCGCGCCATACTGCGTGCCCGCCGTCCACAGCGCCGCGCCAACCCCGAGGCCCTCGTCTCCCATCGCGGGACACGCGAAGATCTCATCCACTTCAGGCAACTCGGCGATGGCCTGATTCAGCCGAACATTGGCAAACACGCCGCCGGCGAGCGCGACCTGTCGCAAACCGGACTGCCGCAATCCGTGACGCACGAGTTCCACGACCACCTCGATTAATCGCCGCTGTGCGGCGGCGGCGATATCCTCGCGCGGCACGCCGGCCAACGCGCGCGACATCTCCACCGGATCAAGTTCGGTGCGAATCGACAACCCTTCCGACCACATGGCGCGCTTCAACACCTCGTAACACGGCGCATCAGCATTCCCGTGTGCGGCCAGCCCCGTGATCTTGCCGCCGTGCTTCATGTGGTGAAAGCCACAGATCACCGTCACCAGTTCCCAGAACTCGCCCGGAGAATTCGGGTAGAACGTGCGCCCGATCATCTCGATCGCGTTGCCGGTGCCGATCGCCACGATGCTGCTCTTCAGCGCTCCGACACCGTCGCACGTGACGACAAGCGCCTTCTGCCATCCGCTCATCCAGTACGCGCCCGCCGCATGGGCCAGGTGATGGTCCATCTGCACGAGCGGCACGTCGCCGAGGCCGGAGACCTGAAGAAACTCGCGCCAATCGGCAACGGCCGGACGGCCGTCATGCTCGCGCACCGCGTGCACCTTGCGCTTGAAGTCGTCGAGATACCCGTACGCGCCCAGCGCGCGCATGCCGTCCTGAAACGCGTCGTGACCGGTGCGCGTTCGGTACTGTCCGGTGAGCACGGACGGATGCGTCACCGCCGACATCACCATGCGGGCGCCCTCGGCCACTTGATCGGCGCGCCCGAGAAACGGCACCGCCACCGCATCAAGATCTTTCGGCGTCACCCCGCCCATCCGCATGACCGTCTCGAGCGCGCGGAAGGGAAAGCCGCCGTCCATCTTGACGCGACTGAGTCGCTCTTCAGACATCGCCGCGATGATCCGGCCATCACGACCGACCAGCGCCACGCCCGTATCGTGACCGACGCCCTGCGCCGGATGGTACACACCGAGAATCACCTGGTTACTCCTTGAGCCAAGACGCGCGCATAGGCCTCGCCGATCGTCGGCCAGGACAGATGCGTGCGAAAGACATCGCCGGCCCGCTGCGACAACCCCGCGTGTCGTGCTGGGTCATCGATCAACTGCGACAGTGCCGTCACAAACCTCGCGGGCTCGCCCTCAGGCGTCCACACGCAGGCCCCGCTCTCACGGAGCCAGTCGGACGTCGTCACGCCGTCGAGCGCCACAATCGGGCGCTGATGTTCGAGCAGCGCCGCGAACGTCGATCGGCGCGTCGACGCGCCGTTCTCATAGGGCGCAAGCGAAATGCGCGCAGACTGCAATGCGAGCGACACATCCGCCGCGCTGAGACCACCGCGAAAGGTGACGCGCGTGGCGGGCAAGGCCCACGTCGTGCACCAACGGTCGCGCATCTCGTCAGCGGATCGTCCCACCCAGGTGAGCGAGACAT
>JAGNMU010000321.1 GCA_017991005.1 Gemmatimonadaceae bacterium
CAGATTCTTGACGTAGTGCGACTCGTCCACGATCACCGCCTGTGGATCGAACCGCTCGACGATCGCCTGCGCATCATTCGCGAGCGAACCATAGCTGATAGCCACGATCGCCATCATGTCGTCGCCACCGCCCACCAATCGCGCGCGGTTATACTGCCGCCGCCGACGTGCCTGCGAGCCGGACGCGTGGACGAACTCCACCTGGTCGCGCATCGCCAGTCGCTCGATGTCAGCCGCCCACCCGCCCGCAACCGTCGCCGGAGCGATTACCAGGACGCGGCGGAGGCCATGCGCCTCGAACCGCCGAGCGCACGCGACGAGCGCCGCCAGCGTCTTGCCCGTGCCCATGTCCATGAACAGCGCCGAGCGGTCCGTCGACAGCGCGATGGCCGCGCCCACCGTCTGCACGCGGCGCAGCGTCGTGCCCGGCGCCAGGAACCGATCCATCGACGGCAGCGCGCCGTCGAACAGCCGGCCGCGCAGAGTCTCAATCTGCCGCATCTGGCGCACGTGCTCATCGCACGCGGCCTGGATGTCAGCCGGCACCTCCTCGCCCAACTCCTCGAGCCGGCGCAGCGTGCGCGGCGCGATCGGCGCCTCATACGTGCCCGCGCCGTCGTGGGCGCGCGCCACCACCCGCGCCTCGGGAAACGTGACGCGCGCCAGCTCGACGTTCGCCGCGCGCACGAGAATGCGCCCCGTCGACAGGTCGATCGTGTTACCCGCTTGCAATGCCGTTGGCACTCTGCTACCGTCCGTCTCACTTGCAGGACGCGCGCTTCACAGTCGCGCCCCTCTCGTTTGGTAGGCGGCCCGCTGGATTCACCCCCAGCGGGCCGCCGTGTTATATGTCGTACCAGGCGGCCGTGACTGACATCTGATCCGCATGCGCGCACGCGCTACAGATCACCTCGTCAGCCTTGACGCCGACGCCCTCGACATCCATGGCGCCCGACTCGTCGCACTCCGCACACTCGTCGCCGTCGCCGTCGCCGTCGCACGCATCACACGCATCGAACTCGACGTCGTCGCCACACTCGGTGCACGCGAGACACTTCACCCCGCGAGACGCAGGTAGTGGGCCGCCCGGAGCGACTGACGCTCGCTCATCGTCACGCGCCCGTCGTCGTCGACTGACGCGATGCCGTGCTGTATCAGCGCCGACTTCGCGACGTTCTGATTCAGGCCCGCGTCCCCGGCCACCGCCTCGATGTCATCGAACACGGTCGCCGCTGCTGCTAGTGATGCAAGGCTCATGCCCCGCCCCTCTCGTCGTTGTTGTTGGTCATCACCCTGACGATGACGTCGCCGTCGCCAGAATCCATCGCGCTCGCGTGGGCGCCGCGCGTGTCGATGCGCCCGAACACGCCCACCATGCCGAGCTCGCGCAGCACGATCGACAGCGCCACGCGCCGCGCCATTGCATCCGTCAGCGCCGCGCCATTGCGCCATCTGGCCACCTGGCCGGCCGACACGCCGAGCATCGAGCTCGCCCGCCGCATCGACATCTGACGGTGCAGGCCGCTCGCCTCGCGCTGCAGTCGCTCGCGTGTGTACCGCGCCCTCATCGCGCAACCTCCTGCATCCGATCGAGTGAGATTCGCAGCAGGCGCGCTGGCGCTCCCATCACGCCCGCCTTCACCTCCGCGAGTCGCGTATCCGTCACGCCCGCCTCGTGCAATAGCGCGAGCGCTCGTCGATACGGCACGCCCGCCTTCTCGCACGCCAGCTTCGCCGCCGGCACCGTCAGCCACGCGACCGATTCCGTCGTGAACTCGCCCGGCCCGGATGTCTCGATGCGGCCGAGCTGGTCGCGCCCGTCCGGCGTGAAGTCGATGCGGCGCGACGCCGTCAGGTACATGATCTGCTGGCACACCTTCCACGTCGGCGTGCCATAGGAGTCGTCGTCCGCCGCCTGCATCGCCGCGACCGACAGCATCGCCGCGACCGACTGCAAGGCCGCGGGCCCCTCGCTCGCCCCGACATGCTCGCGCAGCCAGTGCAGCGCCACCACCATCGCCCCGGCGCTGCGCAGCTTGATTGGCGGTACATCGCCGCGCACGATCTCGCGCAGCGACCCGCACGCCGACTCGTGCTCATCACGCAGCATCGACCGATTGGCCGGCGACAGGATCGGCCACGCCGCGAACGCCGGCCCGATGTGCCCATAGGACCGTTCCGACACGTCGTGCGCCATCGCCGCATCGACCCCGGCATACTCGCCTGCGAACGGCGCCGCGTGGATGTCGATCGTGCGCGTGCGGGCGCCGTCGTGAGCGTCCTCCGGGAGCAGCGGCATCTCGCCCGTCGTCAGCGTCACCGTGCGCCACTGCCGCTGCGTGCCCAGGTCGCCCGTCATCGTCGCCCTGGCGCGCCCCACGCCGTTCGCCAGCGAGTAGATCGTCTGCGCAATGTGCTCGCGTGACTTCGCCGCCTGCAGCTCGTCGAGCGCGGTCGGAAGGTCGCACAGCGTCGCGGCGTGCGCCTCGATCGCGTTCTCCGTCGCGCTCCACGATCCCATCAGCCGGATCGGATCACCCCACAAGCTCATCGCGATCTTGAGCGCCGCCGTCTTGCCGCCACGCGAATCGCCCCACAGGTGCAGCGCGAACCCGCGCAGGCCGATCGGGTGCAGGATCGCCGCCGCGAGCGACGCCGCGCACATGCACGCCGCCATCGGGTGGCGCTCGAGCACGCGGCGCACGAACTCGATCGACTCCTCCGCCTCGCCGCGCGCCTCGAGCCCCGACAGCAGGCGGGCGCTGCCCGATCCGTCGTCGAGCGACATGTCGAGCGCACGATTGATATGCCGGCCCATCGCCCACCCGGCCCGCCTCGCAACCATCGAGCGCGGCACCGCCCCCGCGTTCGCGTGCTCAAGCTCGTGCAGCCACCGCACCACCCCGCGCGCGTTCTCGGATGTCACCGGCAGGCCCGTCGACGCGAGGTCGACGATCTTGCGCGTCGAGGCAACCACCTCGCGCGGCGCGCTCAGGAATCGGTCGTGCCCGCGCGATTTCCACCGCAGCGCCAGCCGCTCGTCGCCATCGTGCGCGTCAACCTCCACCGCCTCGATCATGAGCGGCGTGGGAATCACGCGCCGCCACCCCGAGTCGCCCGCATCGATCTCGACGCCGAGCCGATCCGTCACGCGCCACCCGCCTGGCACCTCGACTTGCGCGACTACCACGGCCGTCGCGGCGTCGACCACCGCCACGCTCGCCGCGCCCGCATACGGCGCATCGCGCACGATGTCTGCGATGGCCAGCGCGAACGCATCCGCAATCGCCGCCACGCGCTCGTGGCCCGCCTCGATCGCCGCGCACAGCTTGAGGTGCGACAGAGCGCCGCCGAACACATCATCGGATAGCGTCACCCGGTCGGCCGCCGCGCACTTCGCCAGCATCTCGCGCGCGTCCGCAGCCGACAGCGGCCAGTCCGCGATGCGCAGCGTCAGCGAGTGCTCGCCCGCAGCGCGCCGGGCCCCGGCCGCGAACGCCTCGCCGCCCTTACCCCGCTCGCGCCACACGATGATCTCCGCATAGTCGCCCAGGACGCCCGCCGCGCCGAGCTCGTCCAGCGCCTTGACGATCGACGACGATCCCAGCACGCCGACGACCGGCAGCCCGATCGCGTGCAGCGCGTGCGTGTCCGTCTCGCCCTCGATGACGTGCAGCTGCGAGCCCGCGTGCGGGCGCTCCCCCGCGAAGTACAGCGGTGAGCTCGCGCCTTTGGACCAGTGCCAGCGCGCCTCGCAGCCCGCCTCGTGGCGGTAGTGAACAGCGCCATCGACGCCCGCAGCGCGGAACGCGATCGACGGCTTCGCGCACACGGCGCAGGGATCGAGGGACCATCGCGTCATCGGGCCAGCCGCGCATGTGCTGCCTGATCCCGCAGTCGCGCTGCCTGGTCCGGGCGCGGCACGTCCGGGGCGCCGTCCGGCCAGCCACGATACGAGAGGCGCCGCTGTGCGCCCGTGCGCACGTCGGGCCCGAACGCCTCGACGACGATGTCGCCTGCGCGCCCGCGCGACAGCGACAGCAACTCAGCCGACTCGTTGATCGTCGGCACGCGGCCATGTCGCAGCGCCCACGATCGCAGCATCTCGATATGGCCGTCGATGCCGGCCTCGCGCCGAGCCCGTCGATGCTCACACCGCTGGCATCTGCCGGCGCGGTTCATCGAGTTCGATCGCGGCGCCCCGCATGCGCAGTACTCGGCGCCACCGTGGTTCCGGTTGATACGCCGCACGATCGACGCGGGATGCAAGCGCCGACGATACACGCCGATCATCTGGTAGGAGATGCCCGTGCGCCCGCTGATCTCCATGCGCGTCAGGCCGTCCCGAAACCCCTCGTGCACCGCGTGCCACGCCTGCACGTTTGTCTCAATCCCACAATCGTACGCCGCCACCATTTCCCGCTCCCTCTCGATTGGCTGCGAGGACGATATGCGAGGGCGGGCAGAGAATGCGCGCGATATGCGCGGTGAGGCCACGCTAACCGGCGGACCTGTCAGGGTATCTCGACGGTTGAAGGCCGCGATTGTGGCCGCATCTTGTGGATCGGCGAGAGCGTTACAAAACGGGTTTGGTTCTGTTAGCCATTCTGTAATCCGGATTTACGAATGGCGATTCTGTAACGATTCTGTAATCCGTTTTGTAAATCGAGAAACCGGGATGACAAGCGGGGAAAAGCCCCTACTACTACTACTACTTTACAGATTACAGAAGAGAGAGAGAGTACGTACGCGGGGGCGCAGGTATTATTCGCGCGGACATCGCGCACAGCCGATCCTATTCCATTCTGGGGTTTGTAAATGTAAATCAGGGTTTCGGGGCCGGGTGGATTCCGGGCCTGCGTCCGGGGCGGATCGGTTGACGTGGACGGCGGCGATCAGATAGGGTCGGTGGCGCAAACCAAACGAGAGGACGAATCCAGTGAGCGACACAATCCAGATCAACGGCGTCGACTACATCCCCGCGAGCCAGTCGCCCGCAGGCCCGCCGACCGAGCACCGCATCGTCGTCGCGGATCGCGGATGGGTGTTCGTCGGCCCGACGCAGGCGCTCGACGACGGCAGCCTCGTCATCAGTCCGGCGAAGTGCATCCGCATCTGGGGCACCGACGATTCGAAGCCCGGCCTCGGCCACCTCGCAGCGAACGGACCGACATCCAAGACGAAGCTCGACCCGGCCGGCACGGTCCGCATTCCGAAGCACGCCGTCGTGCTGTCGCTGGATACCGAGGCCGCACGATGGGCGTGAGTTCGCCGCGAGGCGGCTACGGCGACGGCTCCGGCTACGGCTCCGACGGCTCCGGCGACGGCTACGGCTACGGCGACGGCTACGGCTCCGGCTACGGCTACGGCGACGGCTCCGGCGACGGCTACGGCTACGG
>JAGNMU010000322.1 GCA_017991005.1 Gemmatimonadaceae bacterium
GATCAGGGCATTGGCGCGAAGATCACCCGTGCTGGCCACCTGCATCACCACCGGCACCAGTGCTGCGAGCGATGCCGGTGGTGCATCTGCCGCCCACGGAATCAGTTCGTCGAGCGACTCGAATTCGAGCGCGGTCAGCACCGCACCGGTGAGGGCCGTGTCCGGCTCTCGACCGTCCTGCGCGGCCGTGATCACGCTGAGCGTGCGACGGCCCAACCATCCCGCACTTCCTTCGTCACCGACGTTCGGGCCCCACCCACCGCATCGCTCGAGACGACCGTCCGGTGCGCGGGAGAATGCCACCGATCCTGTGCCGGCAATCAACAGCACGCCCGCCGAATCGCCAAAGGCGTCGTCCATCGCAATCGTGGCATCCGACTGGACCGATACGTCGTCGGCCACGCGTCGTGACGCCAGCGCTGACCACAGGGCCTGCGCAGCGCGTTCCTGACCTGCGCCAGCCACACCAACGACACACACGGCCGGTCGAGTCTCGGCGCGTCCCGCCTTGGTTAGCACATCGCCGATGAGCGACTTGATGATATCGGCTGCCACCCCCTCGTGCCCCGGTTGCAGCGCCGTGCCACCGCCTTCGGCGCGCGCCAGTTCGGTTCCGTGTGCGTCGGCCAGCACGACACGGGTACGAGTGCCGCCGCCGTCGATACCGACAACGAGCGGAGTGGGATCGAGCGGTCCAGCGCTCATGCGCGGGTCTCCGGAGTAAGGCTCGGCGCGGGGGGCGCCGGGTGGGTGAATGACGAGAGCATACCGGTGACGAACGTAATCGTGAGACCGATCAGGACGTACCATGGCCATGCAATCGTGGCGACCCCGCCCAGTGTGGGGGCCATGCCGGGATACGCCGCCACGATCTGTTTGGCAAAGACGATGAAGGCCATGCACGAGATGCCGACGCTCATACCCAGAATCGCATCGCGCTGGATGGCGCGCGACCAGAACATGCCCAGAAAGAAGCCACCCAGGAGACCACCCTGCGTGAACGAGGCGATTGAGAGTGCGATGACGACAACGGGCGTCCCTTGTTCCTTGAACATCAGCGCGCCCGCGGTCAGCACAATGCCCCAGCCGAGTGCGAACATCTTGCCCACCTTGAGTGTGCGCGGATCATCTGCGCTTCGTCCGGTGAACGGGAGATAGATATCGTGGGTCGACGAGGCCGCCAGCGCATTGATGGCCCCGGAGTGCGTGCTCATCGTCGCGGCGATGATGGCGGCGACAATCAGACCGATCAACCCGTGCGGCATGCGCTCGATGATGAAGTTCGGGAAGATCTGATCGGCGAGCGGGAACGGACGCCCTTCGTACAACACCCACAGGCCAAGTCCCACGAACAGAAACAGTGTCATCTGCGCGAACACCGCAAAACCGCTGCCGATGATCGCCACCTGTGCTTGCTTGAGCGAACGGCTCGACAGCAGGCGTTGGACGATGATCTGGTCTGCGCCATGCGACGCCATCGCGAGGAATGCGCCGCCGATGATGCCGGCGAACATCGTATGCGGCCTGTCAAAACCGGTGTACCAGTCGATGGCCTGCAGTTTGCCCGAGGCACCTGCCGTCTCGATGATCTGCGACCAACCGCCGGCAACCGACTGGCCAATCAACACCAACGCCGAGATGCCGCCGAGCAAATAGATGCTGGCCTGCAGCAACTCCGTCCACACGACGGCCTTCATGCCGCCGCGGTACGTGTAGATCACGGTCAGCACGCCGAGCACCACGATCGCCGCGGGCATGGCGTACTCCTTGGGCACCACCGGTCCAATGATCAACGCCACTGGAATCGCCGTCGCAAAGACGCGCACGGCGTCGGCCATGGCGCGCGTGATCATGAAGACGATCGACGTGAAACGCCGTGTGCCGAGTCCGAAGCGTGTTTCCAGTAGCGCGTACGCCGTGACCAGGTTGCCGCGGAAGTAGCGCGGAAGCAGCGTGTACGCGACCACGATGCGCCCGACAATGTATCCCGCGACGACCTCCAGAAATCCGAGGTTGCCTGTGTACGCCAGCCCGGGAATGCTGATGAAGGTCAGCGCCGACGTCTCGCTGGCCACAATCGAGAAGAGCACTGCCCACCATGGAATGGCTCGCTCAGCCACGAAATATTCGGAGGCAGAGCGTTGATCCCGGCCAATCCACATGCCAAGAGCGGTCGTGCCCGCGAGATAGGCCAGCAGCACGGCGAGGTCGAGCAGGTCGAAGCGCCCGGTCATGCCGAGATCCCGTTAATCGATGACATACGCTTCCATCGCGAAATATTCCGCCAATCCGAGTTGATCGAGCTCTGCCGATGTGGCCTTGTTGCGCTGCTCGACGCGTTGCCAGAACTCACGTTCATCCTGGCCGGGAAACGGCATCGAATCCTTCTGCGACTGATGCTTGAAGATGGCCTGAATCTTGAGGGTCAGCTCTTCTTGTGACATGGGGCAGAGCACCGTGGCCTCGGTGATGGGCCACTCCTGCCACGCACCGCGATACAGCCACACCTGTGGCCGCGGCGTCGGTGCATTGGCGCCGCCATACACCTGCGCGAGCGCCTCGTCGATCGCCTCTTTGCACATCCGGTGCGTGCCGTGCGGATCCGACAGATCGCCGGCGACAAAGACGATATCCGGCGTGAGCTCGCGCAGCAGATCGGCCACGATCGCGACGTCGGCCGGGCCGATCGGGTCTTTGCGGACTTTCCCGGTCTGATAGAACGGCAAGTTGAGGAACCGCGCATGCTCTCGGCCGAGGCCCATCACTTCGATGCCGCTGACAGCCTCCGATTCGCGGATGACGCGCTTGATGTCCTGCACCTCCGCGATATCCACCTGGCCCGGCTGCTTGGCGTCGAGGAACGCGTCCACGGTGCGCGCCAACGCGCTCACCGTGCCACTGCCGCCGATGCGTTCGCGATCCAGGCGTTCGAGGAAGTCCATGTAACGGCGCACGTCATGATCAAACACGGCGATGTTGCCGCTGGTCATGTACGCCACCGTCATCTGGTTTTCATTCTCCACAAACTTGCGGAGGATGCCACCCATCGAAATCACGTCGTCGTCGGGGTGCGGCGAAAAGCAAATGACCTTCTGGCTTCTCGGCAGCTTGCTCTTGCCGCGGATCTTCGCGCCCAGCGCATTGAAGACGAGGCCGTTGACGGCGCCGGGGCTGCCATGGCGCGCGACCAGCGATGTCAACTGATGTTCGGCGTAGTCGTGCTCTGTCAGCTTGAGAATGGCCTTGTGCGTCTGTTTCGCCAGCCATGTCACCGCGCGAAGCTCCAGCGATTCGGTCCAGTCGATTTCATCGATCAACCACGGCGTGGCAATGCGCGTCAGGTCGGCGGCCGCCGCATCGTCCACAAAAAACGTGGTGTTAGGATGCCGCTGCAGGAACGTCGCGGCCACCGCGCGATCCACTTCGCCTTCCACCGCACGGCGCACGATGCCGGCCTTGTGCTCACCGGTGGCAAGAATCGCAATCTCGCGCGCGGCGAGAATGGTCGCGATCCCCATCGTGATCGCTTCGCGCGGCACGTTACGCTCGCCGAAGAAGTCGGCGGAGGCATCGCGTCGCGTGACGCTGTCGAGATGAATCAACCGCGTGCGACTCGACTCACCCGACCCCGGCTCGTTGAATCCGATGTGGCCGGTCTTGCCGATGCCCAGCAGCTGGAAATCGATGCCGCCCGCCGCGACAATGGCGGCTTCATACGCACGGCACTGCGCGTCCATCTGCTCGCGCGCCCACGTCCCATCCGGGATGTGTACGTTCGCGGGATCGATATCCACGTGCGAGAACAGATTCTCCCACATGAAGCGATGGTACGAGTGAATGCTCGACGATGGCATCGGCCAGTATTCGTCGAGGTTGAACGTGATCACGCGTCGAAAGCTCAACCCTTCGTCGCGATGCAGACGAATGAGCTCGCGATACACGCCAATCGGAGTGGATCCGGTGGCGAGTCCGAGCACGACCGGCCGTTCGTCTTCGGCGCGGGCGCGAATGATGGCGGCGATTCGGCCCGCCACCTCGCGGGCCAGGGCGTCGTGGGTATCAACCACCACGGTGCGGATGCGTTCACGCGACGAGCCGTGGGCGCCGCTGTGCGCAGTATCTGGGGAAGTCATGGCAGGGAATGTGCACAGGCCCGCGCTCTCCGACGAGTGCGCGGGCCTGTCTTGTTCATGGTTTTTCGTCCACGAACCTTTTAACTGAGAGTTCTCCGGGCGCCGCCAGAGGGCAGCGCCGAGGCGTTACGCCGAGAACGAACTACCGCAGCCGCAGCCGCCGGTGGAGTTCGGATTCTTGAAAGTGAAGCCGGAGCCCTGCATCGAGGTGACATAGTCAATCACGGTCCCCGAGAGGTACTGCGCGGAGAACGGGTCGACGAACACCTTGAAGCCGTCGTTGTCCACGATCAGGTCGTCTTCGGCACTCTTGTCTTCGATCACGAGCCCGTACTTGAATCCGCTGCAGCCGCCCGGCATCACCGACACGCGCAAACCACCCTGCTCGGCGGTCACGCCTTCGGCTTCCATGAACTTGCGGACTTCGGTGGCGGCGACCGGCGTGATCACGACCATCACATCAGGCTGCTGCATCGTGCTCATTGCATCCCTCCGAAAAGCGACCGGCTGGCATGCCGGTCTGTGAGTGCGCTTGCACGCGGATACCCCGCAGTCGCGGGGACCAGACGAACAGGTCGCGACAGGCTACAGGAAAAATAGCGAGTGGATCGCTCCCCTTGCAAGAACGCCGGGGAGAGAAAGCGCGATTTCGGCTACTGACCCGCCGCCCATGCCTTGGAGACCGCGTCAGCCAGCCCGATCCGGACCGCGCCAATCTTGAGATTCTGCCGGGTCGGATTCACCCGGTTGGTCAGTAGCAGGACGAAAATTCCCTGCCGCGGGTCCATCCAGAGCGAAGTCCCGGTGAATCCGGTGTGACCAAAGGCCATCGGCGAGAACTGGCGCCCAGCGGAGTTGCCACCGGTTGGCGTCTCCCAGCCCAGTGCTCGGCGCGAGAGGGTGGTGTCCTGCACCCTGGTGAACCGTGCGATGGACGTGGAGTCGAACACACGGTGACCGTCGACCACCCCGTTGTTCAAATACATGCGCGCGAAGCGCACCAGATCGTTGCCGCTCGCGAACAGCCCGGCATGACCGGACACGCCGCCCAACATGGCCGCGTTTTCGTCGTGCACTTCCCCGCGCAAATGACGCTGCCGCCACGGATCCTGCTCGGTCGGCGCGATGCGCGACTTCCAGGCTGAGGGCGGGAGGTAGCGAATATCACGCATGCCCAGCGGGCGGAACACGCGCAACGTGTCAAACTCGGACAACGGCTCGCCGCTGACACGCTCGACTACCAGTCCGAGCAGAATGAAGCC
>JAGNMU010000323.1 GCA_017991005.1 Gemmatimonadaceae bacterium
GCAGCAGCTCCGCGCCCCCGTTGCGCTGGCTCAAGAGCATGGACTGCAGCACATCGGGGGACACCTTCTTGCCGTTCGCCGTCGCTTCCGCGATAAACGCCAGCCCCGCACGCGTGCGCAGACTGCGTGCGGTCCGTTCGGCGCCGATGATGGGTGAGAAACCTTCGAGCGGTGCAGAAGGGTTCGTGAGCCAGTAGCTGTCATTCGAGTTCGACACGACATCGTCGCGGCGCAGACGAGGCATGGCGCCCGGCGGCATCGCGCCGGGAACGGCGCTCGCGGGGGCCTGAGTCCACTCGCACTGCGCGTTGGCACCGTTGAGCACAATGATCGTGGCCGGAATGCCGGCCGGTCGCACGCGACACTGTTCGAGTTGCGCGGCACTGAGATTGGGAACCACGCTCACGTCGGCGTAGTAGGCCGATCCGTCGCGGTCGGCGGCAATGGTGTTGGTGAACGCGACGCCGCCCAGATTGATCGCGGCATCCACTTCATGCACCGTACGCGCCCGGTTGAGCGCATCGTACGTGGCCGCGCTGCGATCGTTGTTGAGATTCACGTCGCGAACGGCGTAGGCACGCGCGGTGGTCCACGGCAACTGCTCCGACACGACCACTGGGCCATAGTGTGTCATCCACACCGACTGCGGCTGCGTCGTCACGGTTCCGCTCGCATCGCGGATCGGCAGTTGCACCGTCACGCGTTGCATGGCGCGCCATCCAGTACCGTAGCGGTAGCGCGTGGGGTCCGTGGCATCGAGGTCGAGCGCATACAGCGTGGATCGCGTACCGGTGGACACGGTATGGCTCCAGGCCACGTCCTTGTTGAACCCGATGACCACGCGGTTGGTGGAATAGAGACTGACACCCATGACATCAACCACACCCGGGATCGTGGTGTGAATAAGATGAAAGCGCGACGACCCTTGCCATGGATAGTGCGGGTTGCCGAGCAACAATCCGCGTCCTGACTGCGTGACGGATTTCCCCATCGCGACGGCGTTGCTGCCGATGCCCTCGGGCGTGTCAAAGTCGGTCTGCACACTGGCGGCATCCGACTGGTCCGTCTTGCGCGCTCCCGGCGGCGCGGCCGTTGCCATCTCCTTCATGAACCGGCCAGCGCCATATCGGATACCGACGCTGATGCTCAGCCGTGTCACGTCATCGACGGTAACTGGTCCGACCCACGACGCGCCTTTGCACATGGGCGACAGGTCGGCGCCGTGATCCTTGAGGTACCGGTTATAGCCGGCCACGTATCCGTCGGCGAAACGATTGCTCGTTGCGCTCTGCGACTTGGTGAACGCATCGACTCGCGCACGGTCGAGCAAGGCGCGGTGAAAGACGTCGCTCTCGCGATTGCCGCTGTCCGGTCCAAACGTTTTCGATAGATCACCACGCACCATGACGATGTCGCGCGCGAGGGTGCAGGCCGCGTCCGTCATGGTCGCATAGGCAAAACCGTATCCGAGACTCCCCCAGTCGTTGGCTTTGACGTGCGGGATCCCGTAGCTGGTCCAGCGGATGGTGGCGTCGTACGCCGGTTTACCAGCGCGCGACGCGCTTCGTGCTGCAGCCGTCGAGGGAGCGCGCCTGGGCGTCGATGTCGCCTGCGCGCTGGCGGAGCGCGATCCCGCGGTGACGAGCAGGACGGCTGACGCAACAGCGATGAACAGCGCAGGCGACGGAGTGTGTCTCACGGGTTGGATTCTCGGCGGTAGCGTTGGGCTGGGACCTGCTTCTAACGTACGGAACCAGCGGCGAACCACAACCAATTGCTGGGCCTTTCACCCTCGCGGGAAGGCGCTTCCGGCGGCAGCATTCAGGACCTGCGTCGCATGAACGACACGTCGCGACTCGCTGCACGACGGCGAGTCGTGTCCGCACACCCCCAACCTGGCCGCTCCCATGCGGCGTGACCACCGATCCGATGCCCAAAGCCGAGAAGATGTCCGCCAGCCAACGCGACGCGCTACTTACCACGCTGCGAAGCCGATTCGACGCGAACTCACACCGGCATGCCGGGATCGCGTGGAGCGATGTGCTCGCAAAACTCGCATCGAACGCGGCCGCACTCAGGACGCTGCAGGCCATGGATGCGTCGGGCGGCGAGCCGGATGTCGTCGGCAGGGATGCAGCCGACGGCGCCTACCTGTTTGTGGACTGTTCGGCACAGAGCCCGAAAGGCCGTCGCAGTGTCTGCTACGATCGCAAAGCGCTTGATGCACGAAAGGAGAACAAGCCCAAGGACTCGGCGATGGACATGGCCGCGGCCATGGGCTGCACGATCTTGACCGAAGACGAGTATCGGCGACTGCAAACGCTGGAACCGTTCGACACCACCACGTCGAGCTGGGTTGAGACACCGGGCAGGGTTCGTGCACTGGGCGGGGCACTGTTCTGTGATCGCCGCTACGACACGGTCTTCGTGTATCACAACGGTGCCGATTCGTACTATGCGGCCCGCGGGTTCCGCGGTATGCTCCGCGTCTGAATCCACGCATACGCCCTGTACGCTCACCGCAGACGATCTCCGCCGCCTCATATGCCGTCCAATCGACGCGAGTTTCTGAAGTCCGCTGGCGCTGCCGCAACCGGCGCGTGGTTCCTGCCTGCCGGTGAGGCGCTGGCGCGTGTGCCGGGACTGGCCGCCTCTGGTGATGCTGTCGGCGCGACTGCGGCAGGGGCGATGCTGCGCGGCACGCGGCGGGTGCAGCCCTTCGCGCTCTCGCAGGTGACGCTGCGTGACAGTGTGTTCACCCAGAAGCGTGATCGCATGCTGGCGTACGCACGCGGCTACGGCGGTATGGAGAATGTGTTTGCCGGCCCGGATCGGGTGCTGTCGATCTTTCGCACGAACGCCGGGCTCGATACGAAGGGCGCTGCACCCGTCGGCAGTTGGGAAAATGCGACCGGCTATCTGCGTGGCCACTATGCTGGCCACTTCATGAGCATGCTGGCGCAGTCGTACGCCGGCACAGGCGACGCGATCTTCAAGCAGAAGCTGGACTACATGGTGGCCGCGCTGGCCGAGTGTCAGGACGCCCTGGCCGAGTCGGCGCGGCGTCCGACGCCGCGTGTGGACGGGCGTTTTGGGCGCGCGCTCAAGCTATCCGGTTCGCCCATCGGGCTGGCGGAGCACGTGGCGCTGCCGGCTGGTGTGGTGAGCGGATTGCGCGACTTCACGATTGCGCTGTGGATCAAGCCGGCGCAGTACGATCGCGCGCGGCTGTCCGACTCGCGTGCCACGGTGGATCTGGCGACGCTGACCAATGGCACCGCGATCTTCGATTTTGGTTCGCCCAATCCGCAATTTGCCGAGGCCGCGCGCACGCGCATGTACCTCACCGTGCGCGCCAGCAACGACACGCCGGTGCCGCGATTTGCCATCACCACCAGCGGCGTCGACGGCGAACAGCGACTCGACGCCACCCAACCGCTCGCGGTGGACCGGTGGACGCACGTCGCGATTACACACGCCGGCTCCACGGCAACGCTGTATATCGATGGGCAACCGGTGGCGAGCAATCCGAACATGACGCTCTCTCCGGCTGATCTTGGCGCGACCAGCGCCAACTGGCTGGGGCGGTGTCAGTTTCCGCAGCGCAACGTGTCGTATCTCAATGCGCAGCTCGATGCGTTTCAGATGTTCGATCGCGCACTGACGCCAGCGGATGTGCAGTCGCTTATGACGTCGGCCACCGGATCCACCGGCGGCGGTAACGTGCTGGCGTATCACTTTGACGAAACCGACGGCGCGCGCGTGGAGGACGTTTCGGGCAAGGGACGTCACGGCACCGTGATGGCTCCCACCGACGGCCGCCGTCATCCGGGGTTTCTGTCGGCTTACGCCGAAACGCAGTTTCTGCGGCTCGAAGAGTTTGCGACGTATGGTGGCAATCAGGGGATCTGGGCGCCGTACTACACGTTGCACAAGATCATCGCCGGGCTGCTTGATGCGCATACCCTCACCGGCAATGCGCAGGCGCTCGAGGTGGCGAGCAAGATCGGCGACTGGACATACAGCCGGTTGTCGAAGCTTCGGCCCGAGCAGTTCGATCGCATGTGGAATCTGTACATCGCCGGCGAATATGGCGGCGCCAACGACGCGTTTGCGAGCCTGCACGCGTTGCGTCCCGACAAACCCGAGTACCTCACCGTCGCGCGCTACTTCGACAACCGCAACGTGAAGGATCCGACGGTGGCCGGCACGGATATTCTCGACGGGCGTCATGCCAATCAGCACATCCCGCAGTTCATCGGGTATCTGCGTGTGTTCGAGCAGAACGATGTGCCGGAGTACCACACGGCGGCCAAGAACTTCTGGGACATGATCGTGCCGCATCGCACGTACAGTCACGGCGGACTGGGCGTGGGCGAAATCCTGCGCAAGCGCGATGTGATTGCCGGGTCGCTCTGGTCGGAGCCCAACAACCGCGATCATGCCGAAACATGCTGCGTGTACAACATGCTCAAGCTCACGCGGAATCTGTTCTTTCATGATCCCGATCCCAAGTACATGAACTACTACGAGCTTGGGCTCTTCAATCAGATCCTGGGCTCTCGGCGCGACAACGACAGCATCACCAGTCCCGAGGTCACGTACTTCCAGCCCGTGCGTCCGGGCGAACGGCGCAACTACGGCAACGTCGGCACCTGCTGCGGTGGCACGGGTCTCGAGAACCACACCAAGTATCAGGACTCGATCTACTTCAAGGCGGCCGACAACACGACGTTGTATGTCAACCTGTACATCCCATCGGTGCTGGAGTGGCGCGAGACGGGTATCAGTGTCGAGCAGACGACGCGGTACCCGCTCGAAGGTGCGAGCACGCTGACGGTGCGTGGCAGCGGACGTCTGGCGCTGTCGCTGCGGGTGCCCGCGTGGGTGCGGCGCGGATACGCGGTATCGATCAATGGCGTAGCGCAGACGCTGGCGGTGACGCCGGGGCGGTACGTCACGCTCGATCGGCAGTGGAAGTCGGGCGACCGGATCGATGTGTCCATGCCGATGAGTTTTCGTGCGGAAGCAGCCATCGACGACGCCACGGTGCAGTCGATCTACTATGGACCAACGCTGCTCACGGTGCAGGCGCCGCCGGTGGTGTCATCGGCCGGCCAGGGCGCACCGGGTCAATCCGCTGCGGCTGCACTGCCCACGCAAGCGGGCGCGTCGTCGGCGCAGGCCGCGGTTGCCAACCTCGAGACCGGATTGCTGAAGCTCTCGTTGTTCAAGCACTTCACGTTGCGCGGCGACTTCGGTGCCATGATGTCACCGGTGGCGGGTAAGCCGCTACACTTCACCGCCAACGGCCTCATGTTCGCGCCGTTGTTCGTGGCGGACCCGCAGTCGGGGCCGACGCAGCCATATCACATGTACGTGCGCCGAC
>JAGNMU010000324.1 GCA_017991005.1 Gemmatimonadaceae bacterium
GCCGTACGCTATCGCCCAAGACGGCGGGCCGCGATGGACGACGGCGGACCACGTCGGAGGGGGTGCGCGGGCCGCGTTGGCCCAGGCGGGGTCGAGTCGGGCGGTCCCCGGCAATCGCGCGAAAGGCGTCCGGCCGCTATCATTGCGGTCTGTTCCACCAGAAGTTGCCCCAACGTGCCTTCGACGTGACGCAGGGCCATCCGGCCAGGCTGCTGGCCGTCCCCCAGGCTCCGTCACCGCATTCCCTCCGACTCCGACTCCATGTTTGAGAACCTACCGCTGCTCGCCTTGGGCGCGGGCGTCGTCGGCATCATCGCGACGTTCCTGACCTTCCTCGGCATCAAGCGACAGGCCGCCGGCACACAGGCCATGCAGGACCTGGCGCACGAAATCCACGTCGGCGCCATGGCGTTTCTGCGCGCCGAATACATCGTGCTGATTCCGTTCATGCTGGTGGTCGCCGGCCTGCTGGGCTGGGCCATCGGCCCGAAGACAGCGATCGCATATGTCATTGGTGGCGCGCTGTCGATTGCCAGCGGCTGGATTGGTATGCAGGGCGCCACCGCAGCCAACGTACGCACGGCCGAAGCGGCCCGCTCGTCGGGCCAGGCTGCCGCGCTGCGCGTCGCCTTTGGTGGTGGCTCGATCATGGGTCTCGCCGTGGCCTCGATGGGGCTGGCGGGTATCGCGGTGGTATGCGCGTTTCTCGCCAAGGGCGAGATGACCAGCGATGTGAAGCTCTTCTCCGAAATCATCTCGGGTTTTGCGATGGGCGCGTCGTCGATCGCCCTCTTTGCCCGTGTGGGCGGCGGTATCTACACCAAGGCGGCCGACGTGGGCGCCGACCTGGTGGGCAAGGTTGAAGCGGGCATTCCGGAAGACGATCCGCGTAACCCCGCGACGATTGCCGACAACGTTGGCGACAACGTGGGAGACGTGGCCGGACTGGGCGCGGACATTTTCGAGAGCTACGTCGGCGGCATCATTGCCACGATCGCACTCGCCGCCACCAGCACGCTGATTCCTGATCTGTCGCGCATGAACGCCATGCTGCTGCCGATCGCGTACACGGGCGCGGGCCTGGTGGCGTCGCTGGTTGGCATCTTCATGATGCGCATTCTCGCCAAGGGCGACCCGGCCAACGCACTGCGACTGGTCACCTTCATCGCGGCCGGTCTGTTCCTGGTGTTCGCGTATTTCCTGACGGCCATGGTGCCGCTCAACATGACCAACGAAGCTGGCGAACTGCTGCCGGCGCTCGGACCGTTCTGGGCAGTGGTCGCCGGTACGGTGTCGGGTATCTCGATCGGTCTGGTGACGGAGTACTACACGGCGGCTGGCCCGGTCAAGCGCATCGCCGAGTCGTCCGCCACGGGCCCGGCGACGAACATCATCGCAGGTCTCGCGGTCGGCATGGAAAGCTGCATTGTGCCCGTCCTGATGATCTGCGGCGCGATTTACATCGCCTTCACGGCGGCGGGTCTCTACGGCATCGCGATTGCCTCGGTGGGCATGCTGGCGACGGTGGGTGTGACGATGTCCGTCGACGCGTACGGTCCGATCTCGGATAACGCGGGTGGTATCGCGGAGATGAGCCATCTGGGCAAGGACGTCCGTAAGATCACCGACGGTCTCGACGCCCTGGGCAACACGACGGCCGCCATCGGCAAAGGCTTCGCCATCGGTTCGGCGGCGCTCACCGCGTTGGCGCTCTTCTCGGCCTACGCGTCTGCGGTCAACCTCACGACGCTCAACCTGGTCGACCCGATGGTCGTGATCGGGCTCTTTGTTGGTGGCGTGATGCCGTTCTTTGTCGGTGCGCAGACGATGACGGCCGTGGGACGCGCGGCGCAGGGCATGGTGGAAGAAGTCCGCCGTCAGTTCCGCGAAATCCCGGGCCTGCTCGAAGGCAAGCCGGGTGTGAAGCCGGATTCGGCCCGCTGCGTGGAAATCTCCACCAAGGCCGCCATTCGCGAGATGATCCTGCCGGGCGTTGTCGCGGTGTTGCTGCCGGTGCTGGTGGGCAAGTTCATCGGCGTCAAGGCGCTGGGTGGACTGCTGGCGGGTGCCACGGTGACGGGCGTGATGATGGCGCTCTTCATGGCCAACGCCGGCGGTGCCTGGGACAACGCGAAGAAGCTGATCGAAGGTGGGTTTATGGGCGGCAAGGGCTCGGACCCGCACAAGGCCGCGGTGGTGGGTGACACCGTTGGCGATCCGTTCAAGGATACGAGCGGGCCGGCGATGAACATCCTGATCAAGCTGATGTCGGTGGTGTCGCTCGTGCTGGCGCCTTGGTTCCTTCGGTAGACTGGAGACTGAAGACCGACTGAAGAACTGCTTGTTGTCAGTTTTTCAGTGCTCGGACAACGGCTGAGTTCTGGGTTGTCAGTTGGGGTGGTCGGTTTTCAGTTGTTGTCAGTTTTCAGTTTGTGGGTGGGGATCGGCCGCGGGGGAGGAATCCTCTGCGGCCGATTTGTCTTCCCGTCCCTCCTGTACGCGGCGGCGGAGGACGGTCAGCATTCTTCGCAGCGATTGGGTTTCGGACTTGAGATGTGAGACGAGAGAGGGCTTGAAGAGGCCCAGGCGCTGCGCCAGGTCGAGGTGGCTTTCCACTTCCGACGTAGACGCGATGGCCATCTGCAGAAACCGCGCGAACTGCGTGGGTCCGGCCTGGCCGGCACCTTCGGCGATGTTGGCGCCGATGCTGGCGGTGGAACGCCGCAATTGGCTGCGAAACCCCACGGCGTCGGACGTGGCAAATCCGTTGGTGGCGCGGTAGACCGCCACCGTAAGCGCCTGCGCCCGCTGCCATACGATGAGCTGGGAGAAGTCTTGCATGGGCCCGAGAGTAGCACCGAAGCCTCCCGCGTCCATCACCGTTCCCCCGCAACCCACTACCTTTCCACGCACAACCAAACTGATCACCCACAACTCCAACTGAAGACCCACGACTTAGCGGTTGTCCGACCACTGAAAAACGGACAACTACGGTTCTCGGTCTCCAGCTTTGAGTTTTCAGTTTCGAGTTTTCAGTCTCCAGTTTTCAGTCTCCAGTGTTCAGTCCCCGTCCCCGCTTACTCCATGTTGCGTCTCGGCATCGTCGGCCTCCCCAACGTCGGCAAATCCACTCTTTTTAACGCGCTGACGTCCGCCAAGGCCGAAGCCGCGAACTATCCCTTCTGCACCGTCGACCCCAACGTCGGCATGGTGGAAGTCCCGGATAGCCGACTTGCCGCGCTGTCCGAGATCGTGCAGCCCAAGCGCGTCGTCCCCGCCGTCGTGGAATTCGTCGATATCGCCGGCTTGGTGAAAGGCGCGTCGCAGGGTGAAGGGCTGGGCAACAAGTTCCTGCAGAACATCCGCGAGACGGACGCCATCGTGCACGTCATCCGGTGCTTCGAGGATCCCGATGTCACGCACGTCATGGGCAATCCCGATCCGGCGCGCGACAAGGAGATCATCGAGCTCGAACTCGCGCTGAGCGACTTGGCGACCGTGGAAAAGCGGCTGGACAAAGTGAAGCGCGCGGCCAAGGCCAACGACAAAGACGCGTTGGCCGAATTGCCGCCGCTCGAAGCGGCGTTTGCGGCACTGCAGGATGGCAAGCCGCTCTGGCGCGCGGGATTGTCGGCGGAGCATCTGGCCGGACTGGCCGGGCTGCAACTCCTCACGGCCAAACCCGTACTGTACGCGGCCAACGTCACCGATGAAGAGCTGTCAGGGACGGAAGGCAAGTATCTGACGGCGCTGCGAGCGGCGGTGGCCGGAGAACATGCGGAAGTGGTCCCGCTGTCGGCCAAGATCGAAGCCGAGTTGGCGGAGCTGCCGCCGGAGGAGCGGAAGGAGTTTCTGGAGTCGTTGGGCATCGAGTCGGCGGGGCTCGACCGGCTGATTCGTGCGGGGTACCACTTGCTCGGCCTTCAGACCTACTTCACGGCCGGCGTGCAGGAAGTGCGGGCGTGGACGATTCATCAGGGAGACACGGCGCCAGTGGCGGCCGGGGTGATTCACACGGACTTCGAGAAGGGTTTTATCCGGGCCGAAACCGTATCGTACGATGATTTCGTCCTGCATCAGGGGTCGAAGAACGCACGGACCAAGGGCGCGCTGCGCTCCGAGGGCAAGGAGTACATCGTCAAGGACGGTGACGTGCTGCACTTCCTCTTCAACGTGTGATCCTTTCGGACCAATAGGTGTAGGAGTGTGGATGTCCCGAGCCCCGCGTACGCTCCTCTTTTCCGCGCTGTTGGTTCTTGGCGCTTCGTCCCCGGCTGCCGCACGGCAGTCGGTTGACGGCCCGACGGGCGTTTCGTCTGCGGTTGTTCGCTTGCCGAATGAGGCCGCGCCGGTGCCGTTTGCCGTGGGTGAAAAGCTCGAATACGACGTGCGCTTTGGAAAACTCAAAGTGGGCAGCGGCAGCATGGAGGTGCAGGAGCTCGCGCAGCTGCGCGGTCGCACCACATGGCACACCGTGTTTCGCATCACGGGTGGCATCCCGCTCTATCGCGTGAACGATCGCCACGAATCGTGGTTTGATGTGGTCACGTTGACGTCACTGCGATTCTATCAGGACATCGACGAAGGCAGTTACGAGCGCAAGCGCCGCTACGAGTTTTTCCCGGAGCGCGGGATGTATCAGGAAGGGACGAAGCCAGAGCAGCCGACGGTGTCGGCGCCGCTCGATGACGGCTCGTTTTTGTACTTCGTGCGCACGATCCCGCTGGAAGTGGGCAAGGAGTACAGCTACTCGCGCTACTTCAATCCGGCGTCGAATCCAGTGACGATCAAGGTGTTGCGCCGCGAGACGGTGACGGTGCCGGCGGGAACGTTCAAGGCGGTGGTGCTGCAGCCGACGTTCAAGACCAAGGGCATCTTCAGCGAGAACGGCAAGGCCGAAGTGTGGATCACGGACGACTCGCGCCGCATGATGGTGCAGATGAAATCCAAGTTGAGCATCGGGTCGCTCAACCTGTATCTGCGCGGGCACAACACGACCGGCTCGGACTCGGACAAGTAGTTCTTGTCTGTTCTTAGTGGCGGCTGGTCGGCCCGTGACACGCCCTGGCTGCCGCAAGCTGCGAGGGTGGCCGTGCGCCTGCGGCGCCGGCGTCACCCCCGCAGATAGCTGCCTCCAGGCGTGTCTCAGAATTGAGTGGCAAGCTCGGCGGTGACGGTGGCGGACTCGGAACTCAGATATTGACAGCCCCCCCCCCGTCCTACTGTTTTAGCGGCACGGGCTTCTGCGGCCAATGACTAGTCCTTTTCCTTGGAGTGGCCACATGTCCGGAGATCGGTTGTATCGAGCCCGCGTCGTTGCAGCAATTTTGCTAGCAGCCTATGGCATCCTACCCAGTGGAAGCGCCGCCGCTGACGA
>JAGNMU010000325.1 GCA_017991005.1 Gemmatimonadaceae bacterium
CGATGCGACGCTCGTTGCACAGATCGGCGATGTCGTCGAGCGACTGAGTGTGCGTGTCGTGGCCCCGCGCGTGGCGGCGCTTGTCGTGAGTCCCATCGAAGGCGAGGTGTGCGTCGGTGACCATCTCCACCTCACAGTCCAGCCAATGGACCGTCGCGGACAGCCGCTCGACGCCCCGGTCACCTGGAGCGGATCGGGTGCCGCCGCCTCGGTGTCAGCGAATGGGCAGGTGCGCGCCTTGGCTGTCGGCCGCGCCGTCCTGACCGCCAGCTGCGCGGGCGTTTCGGAAACCGTGGTGCTCCATGTGCAGCCCGCTCCGGTGGCGATGCTCGAGATTGTTGAGCTTGGCAGCGATATCGAAGTCGGCCAGGCCGTGCCCTTCACCGTCATTGCGCGCGATGCGGCCGGTAACGTGCTGCCCGACCGCGCCGTGCAGTGGGGCGTCGAACCGGCCAGCGCAGCACGCATCAACGCTGCAGGCGTGCTGAGCGCACTCGCCGAGGGCACGATCACCGTCTGGGCCGTCTGCGATGAGATCGAGTCGGCGGTGGAATTCGAGATTGTGCCTGCGCGCGCCGCGACGATTGGCATCGTGGGATCGCCCTCGATGCCTCGCGAGGCCGACCGGTTCACGCTGAGTGCGACGGTGCGTGATGCCCGCGGTGCTGCGCTCGACCGCCGCGTGACCTGGCGGTCCAACAACCCGCGCGTCGCCACCATCGACGCCCACGGCGAGGTGCTCGCCATCGGAGCCGGTGCGGTCGAGTTCTCAGCCGCGGTCGATGACGCGTCGGCGAAGGTTGCCGTGGTGATCCGGGCGAAAGAACCCGACCTCGTGTATGCCGCACCCGCCGTCGGAGACACAGGCGAACTGGCGGCGCGGACTGCCACTGGCAGCGTTGGCGGCCCGCTCATCTCGGCGGCCGATCCGTCGGCCACCTCGGCCGATGGGCCGAAGTCGCCTGAGTTGCAGCGGCGCACCAATCCGGAAAAGCCGAGTACTGCCCGCAAAACGCCGCCATACTGGCTCGCTGGTGCCGCTATCGTGCCAATCGCGATTGTGGCGTGGTACATGCTGCGTGATCGCCCCGAGCCGTCGGTCGCGATGAAAGCAGACTCCACACAGGTCGCCGGGAGAGACACGACGGCGACCAGAGTTGACACGGCGTCTCCCGCGCAGGCCCCTGATACAAACACCTCAGCGATTCCACCAGCAGGACCGGCCGGCGGCCGAAGTGGTACGGTTCTGCCGCTCGTCCTTCGCCTGGCCCCGCCCTCCTCCACCACACTGCGTGTGGCGGAGTCGCTGGTGCTTCGCACAGAGCTCAAAGATCTCGCGTCCGGCAAGTTCGTACGGAGGGACGTGCGATTCAGCACCAGCGATCGCCGCGTGGCGGCCGTCGATGCGCGAACCGGCGTGGTGACGGCGATGAGCGCGGGGCGTGCGGTTATCACCGCCACTACGGGTGACGCTGAGAAACAGATGGTCACGCTGACTGTTGTGCCCGGTGCCGGGCCGGTGGTGGTCCAGAATCCGGACACCCAGTCGACGAAAGGCGTGACGCCCGGCGATCAGAAACTGCCTGTCACGCCAGATCCGCCGAAACTCCCCGAGGACACCAAGCCACCCGCGCCGGTCATCTCGCAGGCGCAGCTGGCGACTGAGGCGCGCAACCTCGTCGATTCCTACGCCCGGGCGATGGAAACGCGGGATCTGGCGCGCGTGCGTGCGGTGTATCCGGGAATGTCGCCCGAGTTTGCCAGCGATCTCTCCGGTCTGTTCAAGAGCACGTCGCGCCTCAGTGTGTCCATCAAGTCGATGACCGTCACCAGTGACGGGGGCACGCTGGCATCCACCGTGGGAGCGCGGAGCTCCCTTCGCGTCCCCGTTGCGCTCGACTTCACGGCCATGGGCAAAAAGCAGGGCGGCGAAGATGTGTGGCTGATGAGTATGCAGCGCGACGCGAATGGATGGCGTCTGCTCTCGCTGACCAAACCGTAGTCAGCCATTCCGCACGAAGGAAACGTGTCGGTGAGTCCTTGCGGCGCTGAACGGGCGTCCGCATGCTAGGACATGAACATGAGAAATTCGATTTCGATCACGGGCACGATGCGCGCGCATCTTCGGTACAGCGATGCTCGCCACGATCGCATGGTCGTGCGGCGGTGGCGGCGACCCGCCCACAGCACCGGTGCTGGAAGCCTCCATTCCCTCGGCCTCCGTCGAAGTCGGTAGCAACATCCAGCTCAGTGTCCGCAACGCGCGCGGCACGATCACGTGGACATCGAGCAATACCGCAGTCGCCACCGTGGTGTCGACCGGATTCGTGACCGCGGTGGGGCCTGGCACGGCGACCATCACCGCGACCACGCCCACACAATCCGCCAGCACCGTCATCACCGTTCCCGCGCTGCCGGCCATTCGATTTTCAACGTCCAGCGTGGCATTCAGCGCGCGCGTCGGCGGTGCCGATCCTGCCTCGCAGTCCGTCGCCGTCACGGACAGCGGCGGACCAGGCTTGAGCGGCCTTGGCATTTCCAACGTGCAGTACGGCGCCGGCCAACAGGCGGGGTGGTTGACCGCCTCGCTCTCCTCGGCCACCGCGACACTCTCGCAAGCCTCGACCCTGCAACTGAGCCCGTCCGTTGCCGGTCTGACACCGGGTGTCTACACGGCGACCGTTGTGATCATCGCCAGCACAGCGTCCAACAGTCCGCGCGGCGTCAACGTCACGTTCACCGTCGGCGCACAACCTACGATAGAACTCTCCGGAACGACGGCGCAGTTCAACGCCGTCGCGGGAGGCGGCAACCCGTCCGGCAGCGTGATCGCCGTGACGTCGGCCACCACGCCGGCAAGCGGCCTCACGGCAGCGGTGAGCTACGATCAACCGGCACAAACCGGCTGGCTCAGCGCCACACTCAACACCACCACCACACCGGCAACGCTCACGCTGCAAGCCACGACGGGCGCTCGACCGCAAGGCACCTACACAGCGACCGTCGCCGTCGCATCGCCCGATGCGGCGAACTCCCCACGCGCCATCACCGTAAGTTTGACGGTTGCGCCGCCACCGCGCATCGACGCGAGCGTGACCTCGTTCTCCTTTGCGGGGACGTTCGCGGGCACGAATCCCACCGCACAGACGTCACAGATCACGAACGGCGGCGGCGGCGCGCTCACCGGCATGGTGTCGTCGGTGGTGTACACCAATGGCAACGGCTGGCTGACCGCCAGCCTGAACGCATCGACCGCTCCCGCGACACTCACGGTGCAGCCCAATCTGACCGGACTCGCGGTTGGCACCTACACGGCCACGGTCCGCATCAGCGCCCCCGGTTCAAGCAACACGCCACGTGATTTCCCCGTGACCGTGGTGGTGGGTCCACAGTCGGCCATCGCGGTGGCGCCAACGTCGATCGTGTTCTTCACCGGCGGCGCGAGTCCCGCTGCGCAGCAGGTGTCCATCACCAACAGCGGCGGCGCCACGCTCAGCGGTCTCAGCACCGCGATTTAGTACACCAGCGGCAATGGCTGGCTGACCGCAACATTGAGTGGCACCACCGCTCCCTCCACACTGACGCTGCAGGCTAACACCGCCGGGCTGGCCGTCGGCACCTACAGCGCGACGGTGAACATTCTGTCGCCCGTCGCCGGCAATGCACCGCTGCCGGTGCCCGTCACACTCACAATCAGTTCGCAGCCATCGATCGTCGCGTCGCCCAATGCGTTGACCTTCACGGCCTCAGTCTCATCGCCGCCGACGCAGGACATCACCATCACGAATGGTGGCGGCGGCACGCTCTCGGGACTGACCGCCAGCGTGATATTCACCACGGGCTCCGGATGGCTCACCGCAAATCTGAACACCAGTACGGCACCGGCCACGGTCACCGTGCAGGCGATTCGTGGCGCGCTGGCGGCGGGCACCTACACGGCCAACGTGCGCATCGCCGCGCCCGGTGCCACCAATACACCGCGTGATGTGCCCGTCACCTTCACCGTAACCACACCGCCTACGATTGTGGCGGCGCCTACCGCGCTGACGTTGACCGGCAGCGCCACACAGACCGTGGGCATCACCAACAGCGGCGGCGGCACGTTGAGCGGGCTGACCACCGCCGTGCAATACGTCTCGGGCTCCGGGTGGCTCAGCGCATCGCTGAACCTGAACTCCGCCCCGGCCACGATGACCGTGCAAACCAACGCGACCGGACTCTCACCTGGCACGTACACGGCCAACATCGCCGTCTCGTCGCCCGTGGCGGGGAATTCGCCGTTGCTGATTCCGGTCACCCTGTCAGTGCCGGTGCCAACGACCATCGCCCTCTCCAGCACCACCGCAACGTTCAGCGCGGGCGTGGGCGGCGCGGCCCCCGCGTCGCAGACCATCGTGGTCACGAACGGAGGCGGCGGGACGTTGAACGGCTTGTCGCAGTCCACGTCGTACACGAGTGGGGCCGGTTGGCTCACGGCGACCTTCAACACGACCACGGCGCCGGCGACACTCACGCTCACGGCGTCGCAGGCCGGGTTGTCGGCGGGCACCTACACGGCCACCGTCAATGTGCTCTCGCCGGCAGCCACCAACTCACCACGGTCCATCACGGTCACCTTCAATGTGCTCGCACCGTCAATCACGTTGAGCTCGAGCACGGGTTCGCTCTCACTCGCCAGCGGAAGCGGCACCACGGCCGGAACCGTGAGCGTGACAAACGGCGGCGGTGGAACGCTGTCGGGACTTTCCGTATCGCTGGTGAGCTCGAACGCACCGGGCGGTTCGGTGATCACCCCGACGATCAACACCACCACGGCGCCCGCGACGGTCACCTTCTCGGCGACCACCGGCACCGCAGGAGCGCCGGTGACGCCAGGGACGTACACCTTCACTGTCCGCGTCGCATCCGCGCTGGCCACCAATAGTCCGCGTGATATCACGGTCACCTTTACGGTGCTGGTGTCGCTGGCCAACAATATCTATTCGCAGCTCTATCCGACGTACTGTGCCTCCTGCCACTTCGGAGGCGCCGGGAGCAGTGTTCCGGCACTCAACTCCATTGCGGCGTTTCGGGCCAATCTCATCGGCGTCACAGGGACTGGCAATCGCGTCACCTATCCGCAACTGAACTCCACGCCCACCCGCATCTTCGCGGGAAATCCGACGCAGAGCTATATCATGTACCAGCTCAACAAGTCGGCAGGCGCACATCCCATGCCGACATCCGTCATGACACAAGTGCCCCTGGCGCTGCGCAACCTGATGAGCACCTGGATTCTCCAAGGCGCCAACAACAATTGACCCTTCCCCCTCTCGGAGTTCGCATGCGTCGCCTTCCCGCTGCTGCCCTGCTTGCCGCCGTCGTCGCTGGACCGGC
>JAGNMU010000326.1:0-1925 GCA_017991005.1 Gemmatimonadaceae bacterium
GGTGGAATTGCAGGCGCGTTTTGACGAGGCGCACAACGTGCATTGGGCGCGCACACTCGAGCAGGCCGGCGGGCGCGTGGTGTACGGCCTGCCCGGGCTCAAGGTGCACGCCAAGGTGGCGCTGGTTGAGCGTCGCGAGGGCGAGCAATCGGTTCGTTATGTGCACGTCGGCACCGGCAACTACAACACGCGGTCCGGAAAACAGTACACCGACCTGAGTCTGTTCTCGGCGCGTCCCGAGCTCGCACAGGACGCCGCCGACCTGTTTGCGGCGCTCCATCGCGCCGCGCCGGTCTCCCCCGGGCTGACCCACGGCGCGCTGGTGGCGCCGCATCAGCTGCTTCCGGCGCTGCTTGCGCACATTGACGCGGAAACGGCGCTGGCCGAGTCGGGTCGATCGGCGCACATCACCATCAAGGTGAACGGACTCGCCGATACGGAAGTGGTGCGGGCGCTGTATCGCGCCTCGCAAGCGGGGGTGGTGATCGATCTGATCGTCCGCGGCATCTGTACGTTGCGCCCCGGCGTCCAAGGACTCTCGGACAACATTCGGGTGCTCTCGGTGGTGGGTCGTTTTCTCGAGCACTCACGCATTTACCGATTCGGCAACGACGGCGCACCAACGTATCTGATCGGATCGTCGGATCTGCGTCCACGCAACCTGCGCCGCCGTGTCGAACTCCTGGTGCCGGTGGTGGACGTCGGGCACCAGCGTCGGCTGGACGACATTCTGCAGCGCTACCTCGACGACCCAACGGCCTGGGTGTTGCGTCCGGATGGACGCTATGATCCGCGCGGCCGCAGCGGACCCAGTGCGCAGGTGACACTCGCCACCTGATGCCCGGCGCCGGCGAGTGTCCTCTTCTGTTGCGGGAAGTGTCCTCAATTACGGAATGGTGTGACCGGCGCAATATCCTAAGTGCTTGCTGCACAACAGACTTAACAAGGGTATGAATTATGCGGTCCAAGGAGACGAGGTCATCCCTGGCTGTCCTATTCTGGAGCGGGACCATGAAACATCGACCGTTCGCCTTTGTCACCGCGCTTTCGCTCGTCGCCACTGGCCTCGCCACTGGCGGCGCGCTCCCCGTACTCGCCCAGGGCGGCGTGCCGCCCGGTGAATACTCGGACGAATTCGAGCGCTTCTCGGCCAACCAGTTGGACAACCTGGTCGGCCCGATCGCCCTGTATCCAGACGCCTTGCTCGCGCAGGTGCTCGTGGCGTCCACCTTCCCTGATCAGGTCGAAGACGCCGCGCGGTATGTACGTGCGAACGGCACCGCCGGGATCGACGACCAGTCGTGGGATGTGAGTGTCAAAGCCGTCGCGCACTACGCGTCGGCGCTCAACATGATGGATGACAAGTCCGACTGGACTGCCACCCTCGGCCGCGCCTACGCGAGCCAGTCGAGCGATGTGATGGCGGCCGTCCAGCGCATGCGCGCCATGGCGGCGCAGCAGGGCAACCTGGTCACGACATCACAGCAGCAGGTGATCACGCAGGGCACACAGTACGTGATCGTCCCCGCGCAGCCGCGCGTGATCTACGTGCCAGTTTACGATCCGGTGGTGGTCTACACACGCCCCATCTTCAACGTCGGATATGTGAGCCGCTTCTGGTCGTTCGGCATCGGCTTTCCGATCGGCGGCTGGCTCAACTACGATCTCGACTGGGGCCGTCGCGTCGTCTACTACAACGGCTGGAACGACGCGTATTACGAGTACGGTGGTGGTTGGCGCGCCCGCTCGCGGCCGTTCATTCAGATCACCAACGTGTACGTCAGCCCACGCTATCGCACCGTGTACGTGAATCGCGACGTGTATCGTCGTCCGGTCAACTACCGGAACGTCGATCGCTACGTTGGCGTGCACCGCGACGCGCGGTTCGAGGGACGTCGTGACGGCTATCGCGATGGCTACCGTGA
>JAGNMU010000326.1:2025-5366 GCA_017991005.1 Gemmatimonadaceae bacterium
GGCGACAACCGCGGTGGCGACAATCGGGGCGGTAACGACCGAGGCCGCGATGACTACGGCCGCAACGATCCCGGTTACACGGGACGGACCGCGCAGCCGCGCGACGAACGTCCGGCGGCGACGCCCGAGGGGTATCGCAACGGCACCAACCGCGGAACCGATCGTCGTGATACGCCCGAGCGTTCACCGCGCGGAACCGTGAGTGCCCCGCAGGATCGCCGCTCCGAGCAGCGCGTGGAGCCGGCGCGTATCGAACCCCGTCGCGCCGACCCGCGCCGGGCCGAACAACCGCGCGTGGAACAGCCGCGCGTGGAGCAGCCGCGCGTGGAGCAGCGTCGGGTCGAACAGCCACGCATCGAACAGCGTCGGCCCGAGCCGCAACGCACGGAACAGCCACGCATGGAGCAACCACGGCGTTCGGAACAACGGCAGGCGGCACCGCGCGAACGCGGGAGCGCCGGCCCGTCTGAACCGCGTGGCAATCGCGGTGGATCCGGCGGGTCCGGTGGTGATCGCAGCGCACGCGGACGGAGCGGGTCCTAGTCGAGCGCTGAGCAACGGGCACCCGATGCGATGCATCGGGTGCCCGTTTGCGTATACAGGGTCAAGCGTTCACAGGTTGCGGCGCTTGAGTTCCTCAACGGCGTAGCGACAGGCACGCGCCGTCAGCGCCATGTAGGTGAGCGACGGGTTCTGGCAGCCGCTTGAAGTCATCGCCCCGCCGTCGGTCACGAAGAGGTTGGGAATATCCCACGATTGATTCCACTGATTGAGCACCGACGTCTTGGGATCACGACCCATGCGCACGGTGCCCATTTCGTGGTTGGCGTTCCCGGGCGTACTGGGTCCGCGCGTTGACGGCTGCACGTTGCGTGCACCCGACGCCTCGAGCATTTCGGCCGCCGTGATGCTCATGTCGCGATGGATGGCCAGTTCGTTTGCACTCCACGCACAGTCGATGTGGAGTGATGGAATCCCCCACTTGTCCACCAGTGTCGGATGCACCGTCGCACGGTTGGCCGGATTGGGAAGCATCTCGCCGTATCCGTTGAACGTCATGCTCCACGGACCGAGCGCCGTCAGCCGCCGTTTGAACGCCAGACCGATGCCCGGTGCACGGGTGGCGTTCTGCCAGCCACTGCGATTGGCACTGCCCTGAAATCCATACCCGCGCACAAAATCGGCGCGTGTCGTGCCGATGTTTCGGAAGCGGGGGACATAGATGCCGTTCGGTCGGCTGCCCAGCACACGCCGGTCGGTCCAGCCGTCAAACTCGCCGGACGCGCCACCCCATTTGATGTGGTCCATGATGTTGCGTCCAACCTGGTCGCTGGAGTTGGCCAGCCCCGTAGAGAATTCCGGGGTGGCCGAGTTGAGCAACAGGCGCGCGCTCTCGATGGCGGATGCGCAGACAAACACCACGCGGGCCGTGAACTCGAGCGCCTGTCCGGTTTGTGCATCGATCACGCGCACGCCGGACACGCGGTGTTTACCGGCATCATAGATCAACGAACGCACAATGCTGTGCGGCCGCAGCGTCATCCGACCGGTCGCGCGCGCCGCAGGGAGTGTCGCGTTCACGCTGCTGAAGTACGATCGCGTCGTGCACCCGCGCTCGCACGGACCGCAGTAGTGGCAGGCCGCACGACCGGGGCGGGATTCCGTCAGCACCGCCACGCGGCCGATCGTCATCACCCGATCCCGGCCATACCGTGCCGCGATGCGTGACTGCACGTGCTGCTCCACCACGTTCATCGCCATCGGCTTGAGAAAGACACTGTCCGGCAGATGTGCGATGCCTTCTGCCTTCCCCGAAATGCCGATGAACCGCTCGACATGATCGTACCACTGCGCGATGTCCCGGTACCGAATCGGCCAGTCGACGGCGATGCCCTCGCGTGCATTCGCCTCGAAATCGAGGTCGCTCATGCGATACACCTGGCGGCCCCAGATCAGCGACTTGCCGCCGACCTGTCGCGCGCGAAACCAGTCGAAGGGTTTGCCCGCCGGTGCGCTGTACGGATTGTCCACATCGTCGGTCCAGAACACGTGACTCATTTCGTCGAACGAGACCGAATTGCGCTGGGTCCGCTGACGCGCCTCGACGGTGCGACGATCTCCAAGTCCGCGAAACTTCATCTCGAACGGGGCCGTGTGTTCGACGGCGTCGCGCTCGGGGGTAATCGGACGCCCGGCTTCGAGCACGAGCGTGCGCAACCCCTGTTGCGTCAACTCCTTGGCGGCCCATCCGCCGGTCATGCCCGATCCGACAACAATCGCATCGTAGTCGTTGGCGCGCCGCGCCTGCACCAGTGGCGTACTCACGAGGCACGCACCGGTGCTGCGCCATCGTAGCGCATCGGCGGCGGATATGATTTGAGGGTGCGCCGCATCCCGGCTTCGGAGGTGCAGTAGCCCCACACCGTGAGATACTTGAGCATGGCGAACCAGTGCTCGTTGGCCGACGCGCCGCGTGCGGTCCGCAGCGCCGTCACCTCCGCGTCGACCGTTTCCAGCAGCGTCACCTGACTCGCCACGGGCACGTCAACGAAGACACGCCCGTGTTGGGCACGACTGCGTTCGTCGAGTTCGTCGAGTCCGCGCACGAACCGGTCGCGCTCCGCCGCGCTGTACCAATCCGTCATCATGGTGTCGATGAACGATGTCACACGCGCGTCGGTGGCTCCCGGTGTGTCGCTCGCCGGAATGATGCGTTCCGCTGCAGCGGCGACCGTCGCCGCGGCATGCCCGTTCAGTGCGCGTCCGCGCGCCGGTTGTGCGTCGGACGCGTCTGCTCCAGTGTTGGACTCGGACACCTGCTGCGCGACGCGGCGGTGCACGTCGCGCCCGATGGTCTCAACGTCGTGCGCGGACAGGCGATGAAACGCGGCCATGCCTCCCGTCGCCACGAGCCACTGCACCAGCGCGCGTCGATCCATCACGCACCTCCGTGCGGCATCAAACGGTGTATCCGTGGGATTCCAGAAAGTGCTTCGAGATGCGCGCACAATCGCGCGGGGTGCGCGCGGGGTCCGGCACGCCATCGAGCTCGACAATCGCCCAGCCGTCAAATCGAATGCGTGCGAGCTCGGCCAGCACGGCCACCAGCGGCACGCGCCCCTCGCCCAGCTCGACAAACCGATACGCGTTGGCGGGGCGCCCCGGCACCGGCTGCTGCACGTCCTTGAGATGCAGAAACAGCAGTCGATCGGCGTGCTGACGAATGGCGTCGACCGGATTGCCACCGGCGGCCTGATAGTGCGCGGTATCCAACTCCAGTCGCACATACCGCGGATCCGCCGCCTCCAGCACGCCCGCCACTTCATCCGGTGCCTGACCGA
>JAGNMU010000327.1 GCA_017991005.1 Gemmatimonadaceae bacterium
CACGGTGTTCCGGATGTTAGGCTGCGGACCCGTTTGCCAGAAGATGGCACGCCAGTGTGCGAAATGTCACAATCCTGAAATGCCGTTCTGGCCGCAACCGTGCTGATCCGATACGTTGCGATGTGGACTATCGCGCAGAGATGCAGTCGGCACTTGGCGACGGGTTCGCCATCGAACGGGAACTCGATGGCGCTGGCGCGTCGCATGTCTTTCTCGCCGAGGAGTTGTCGCTCGGTCGGCGCGTCGTGGTCAAGATGCTGCCCAAACAGTTGGCGAGCGGCGTCAATGCCGAACGCTTCCGACGCGAGATTGCGGTGGCCGCGCGACTGCAGCATCCGCACTTGGTCCCATTGCTCACGGCTGGCGTGGTGACGAGCGCCGGCGTGCCGTGGTTCTCGATGCCGTATGTCGAGGGAGAGTCGCTGCGCGAACTGCTGGTACGGCGTGGCGCATTGTCCACCGGCACGGCCGCGCGACTCATGCGCGAGATCGCATCGGCACTCGCCTATGCCCACGGCCGCGGCATCGTCCATCGTGACATCAAACCGGAAAACGTGCTGCTGAGCGACGGCGTGGCGATGATCACCGACTTTGGTGTCGCCATGGCCGTCGATACCGCGATCGCCGAAGGCACCAAGGGTGGCCGTCGGCTCACCGGCGCCGGCGTCTCACTCGGAACACCGGCGTATAGCGCGCCGGAGCAGATCGCGTCCGCGGGGACAGTCGACCATCGCGCCGACGTGTATGCGTTCGGGTGTCTGGCGTATGAGCTCTTCGCGGGATCCCCGCCGTTTGACGGCCGGAATCTGCGCGACACGTTGCACGCGCAGATCAACGAGAACCCCGAGCCACTCGACCGAAAGCGGTCCGGACTGCCGCCGGCGATCGGACAGGTCATCATGCGGTGCCTCGAAAAGGACCCGGCCAATCGGCCCGATTCGGCCAGTGATATCGTCAAGGTGATCGACGGACTGACCTTGACCTCTCTGAGTGAAACGGCCGAGTCGCCTGCCGTGACCAGCGATCGCATCCGGATTGCCACGCCGATCACCGCCGACGCGCCGCAACGAGGCGCGGCGACCTCCCGCATGACGCCCCTGCTCCTGCTGGGCGTGGTGACCCTGCTCCTGGCAGCCGCCGCCGTGCTGCTCCGGTAGCCGCTCCGGTAGCCGTTCCGGTCGCCGTTCCGGTCGCCGCTCCGCCCAATCCAGACTTCCGTCGCCACCCGCCGACGGCGACATTCAGAGGTCTCCTCCCACCTCTGCCCCCGCCCCCATGGCCATCAGTCTCAAAGTCAACGGCACCGTTCGCACGATCGACGTGCCGCCCGAGATGCCCCTCCTGTGGGCGCTCCGCGACGAACTCGATCTCAAGGGTACGAAGTACGGGTGCGGCGTCTCGCGCTGCGGCGCGTGTACGGTGCATGTCAACGGTGTGGCCACGCGCTCATGCCAGACACCGGTGTCACGCGCGCAAGGCGCCGACATCACGACCATCGAGGGATTGTCGCCCGATGGGCTGCATGCGGTGCAGAAGGCGTGGGAAGAACTCGACGTGCCGCAGTGCGGATACTGTCAGGCCGGACAGATCATGGCCGCCGCCGCCTTGTTGTCCAAGACGCCGAAGCCCACCGATGCCGAGATCGATACGGCGATGAACACGAATCTCTGCCGCTGCGCCACGTACCTGCGCATCAAGGCCGCGATCCATCGCGCCGCCGACATCAAGGCCAGTGCTCCCATGACCGGAACCGGTGGCGCGAACAAGCCCGGCTCCCCCGACCCACGCTGAGGAGCCGACCATGACGACACAGACAGAATCTCAGGTGACCCGGCGCGACTTCCTGCGCGTGTCCGCGTTGGTTGGTGGCGGCCTGATGCTGGCCAGTTATGCCGACCCGCTTGAAGCCGTCGAACGGATTGGCGCGCTCAATGCGGCCGCCGACCCGACGCTCAACGCGTACGTGCGCATCACACCCGACGGCATCGTTACGATCATCGCGCAGAACCCGGAAATCGGGCAAGGCATCAAGACGATGCTGCCGATGCTGATCGCCGAAGAGCTCGACGCCGATTGGGCGACCGTGCGCGTGGAACAGGGTGATCTCGACAGCACAAAATTCCGCGGCCAAAGCGCCGGCGGCAGCACGGCCACGCCAACGCACTATATGCCGATGCGGCGCGTGGGCGCTGCGGCGCGCGCGATGCTGGTCGGCGCGGCAGCGAAGCAGTGGAATGTGCCGGCCAGTGAACTCGAGACCGACAAGGGCGTCGTGCATCATCGCGCGAGCAAGCGGTCGGCCACGTACGGATCGCTCGCGACGGCTGCGGCCACCATGCCCGCGCCGGATCTCGCCACCATTCCGCTGAAAGATCCGAAACAGTTCAAACTGATCGGCACCAAGCAGAAAACGTACGATCTCAAAGGCATCATCACCGGCAAGCCGATGTTCGGCATCGACGTGACGGTTCCCGGCATGAAGTACGCCTCGTTCGTGAAGTGCCCGGTGTACGGCGGCAAGGTCAAGACGGCCAATGTCGAAGCGATTAAGGCAATGCCGGGCATCACGCACGCGTTTGTCGTTCCCGGCGGCACGGCGCTCACCGGACTCCTTGGCGGCGTGGCAATTGTCGGCAACAACTGGTGGCTCGTCCAGCAGGCACGCAAGAAACTCATCGTCACGTGGGACGAGGGTGCCACGGCGTCGCAGAGCAGCGCCGGATTTGCCGCGAAGGCGGCCGAACTGTCGATCCTGCCGCCGCAGCGTTCACTCCGCAAAGACGGCGACCCAGACGCGGCGCTGGCGAATGCGGCCAAGGTCGTGAAAGCGGCGTATGTGTATCCGTTCATCTCCCACGCGCCGCTCGAGCCGCAGAACTGCACCGCACATTTCAAGGATGGCGTGTGTGAGATGTGGTCCACGTCGCAGACGCCGGAAGGCGGTCGCGGCCTGGTGGCCAGCACCCTCGGGATCAAACCCGAACAGGTGATCGTGCACATGGTGCGCGCGGGCGGCGGGTTCGGTCGTCGGTTGAGCAACGACTACATGGCGGAAGCCGCGTGGATTGCAAAGGAAACCGGCGTGCCGGTCAAGTTGCTCTGGTCGCGCGAAGACGATATGCAGCACGACTTCTATCGTCCCGGTGGATTCCACTACTTCACCGGCGGCGTCGACGCCAACGGCAAAGTGGTGGCCTTCAAAGATCACTTCGTGAGTTTCGGTGAAGGCGAGCGATTTGCCAGCAGCGCCGACCTTGGTGCGACGGAGTTCCCAGCGCGCTATGTCCCCAATCTGGCGTTTGAATCGTCGGTGATGCCGCTGGGCGTGCCCACCGGCGCGTTGCGCGCACCGCGGAGCAATGCCCTGTCGTTTGCCTTCCATGGATTCATCGATGAACTCGCAGTGGCGGCCGGCAAGGACCCGCTGCAGTTCCGCATCGATCTGCTCAACAGCGAAATGCCCGCACCGCCGCCAGCCCCGGCACCCGCCGGCGCACCGCCGCGTGGTCCGCAACCGGTTGGGTTTGACTCGGCGCGCATGCGCGGCGTGCTCGAACAGGTGCGCGACGTATCCGGTTGGGGCAAAACAGCACTCCCCAAGGGGACCGGCATGGGCGTGGCATTCTACTTCAGTCACCGCGGGTACTTCGCGGAAGTGGTGCAGGCGACGGTGAGCAAAGCTGGCGTGCTCAAGGTGGACAAGGTGTGGGCGGTGGGTGATGTCGGCAGCGAGATCATCAATCCCAATCACGCCGAGCAGCAGGTGCAGGGCGCCGTGATCGACGGATTGAGTCAGGCGCTTGCGCAGGAAGTCACCTTTGCCGGCGGCGCCGCCGAACAGGCCAACTTCAACACGTATCAGCTGCTGCGTATGCGGCAGGCACCGCCGGTTGAGGTGCACTGGCGCAAGACCGAATTCGCACCAACCGGCATCGGCGAGCCCGCGTTGCCGCCCGTCATTCCCGCATTGGTCAACGCCATCTATGCCGCGACGGGCAAACGCGTGCGGCAGATTCCGCTTTCCAAGGTTGATCTCCGGTGGACCTGATTCCACAACGCGCATGAGCATCCGCATCATCGAAACGTCCCCGTTCGCTGACCAGCGACCGGGGACGTCCGGTTTACGCAAGAAGACGTCGGTGTTCGCGCAGCCGCGCTATCTCGAGAACTTCGTGCAGGCGTTGTTCGACGTGGCAATGCTGCCGGCTGGTGCGACACTGGTGGTGGGCGGCGACGGGCGATTCTTCAATCGCGAGGCGATTCACACCATCATCCGCATGGCGGCGGCCAACGGTGTTGGCCGCGTGATCACCGGACGTGGCGGATTGCTGTCCACGCCAGCAGCGTCACATCTGATTCGTCAGGGGGCGCACGGCGGCATGATTCTCTCCGCCAGTCACAACCCTGGTGGACCGGACGGTGACTTCGGTCTCAAGTACAATGCCGGCAACGGCGGCCCTGCGCCCGAATCGTTCACCAACGCGGTGGCCGAACGCGCCGCCTCGCTGGACGCCTATCGAATTGCCGACCTCCCCGATTTCTCCATCGATGTGCTTGGCGAACTGCCGTTGGCGGAGATGGTGCTCGAGGTCGTCGATCCGGTCACGGCGTATGCTGCGCTCATGGCGTCGCTCTTCGACTTCCCAGCCATTCGCGCGCTTTTTGCCGGCGGCTTTCGCATGACGTTCGACGCCATGCACGCGATCACCGGTCCGTACGCACACGAGATTCTCGAGCATCAGCTGGGTGCGCCCGTCGGGACCGTGATCAACGGCGTACCGCTCACCGATTTCGGGGGCGGACATCCAGACCCAAATCTCACGTACGCGCACGAGCTCGTGGAGCAGCTCTTCGGCGAACAGGCGCCCGACTTCGGCGCCGCGTCGGATGGCGATGGTGATCGCAACATGATTCTGGGGCGCCGCTTCTTTGTTACGCCGTCAGACAGTCTGGCCGTGATGGCAGCCAATGCCACACTGGTGCCCGGCTACGCGCGTGGCATCGCGGGAGTGGCGCGATCGATGCCAACCAGTGGGGCTGTGGATGTGGTCGCGCAGTCGCTGGGCGTCCCGTGTTTTGAAACGCCCACGGGGTGGAAGTTTTTTGGCAACCTACTCGACGCCGGTCGGATCACGCTGTGCGGCGAGGAAAGTTTTGGCACCGGCTCCGATCACGTGCGGGAGAAGGACGGGCTCTGGGCCGTGTTGTTCTGGCTGAACATTCTCGCCGCGCGCCAGCAATCCGTGGAGACGATCGTGCGCGAGCACTGGGCGCGATTCGGACGCAACTACTACACGCGCTACGACTACGAAGGGGTGTCGACCGCAGCCGCCAATGGGCTGATGACGTATCTGCGCGCGCA
>JAGNMU010000328.1 GCA_017991005.1 Gemmatimonadaceae bacterium
ATCGCGGTGGTGGGGCGGGTGCGGGCGTGACGCGCGATGCCTTCGGCAACGATGAGCCGCAGAAAAGCCCGCGAGCCGAAGCCGTCAAAGTGCAGGATGTGATCGGCCGAACCGGCGGCATCCTCCCGATAGAACACCGAGCAGGTGAAGTTGATCTCGAGGAAATGCAGGGTGCCCGCTGCATCCGCACGAAAATCGAGTCGCGCGTATCCCACCCCGCGAAAGCCGCGGAAGATGCGGGTGGCGGCATCCATGAGGCAAGAGGCCAACGCGGGATCGTCAACGGGGTGGTTGGCGTTGGGATGGAGCGCCGAGGTTTTGTGCGCGTACGTCTTGAACGGGGCGCCGTCGCCAAAGTCATATTGGACTGGCCGGAACGCACGCACCCCGCCGTCGGGTGTGGCGGCCACCAGCACCGTGTACTCCGGGCCATCCACGTAGGTCTCGACCAACAGCGACGGAAATTCGGGCAACCACCGCGCCACCGTTCGCCGGAGCGCATCGGCGTCTGACACGCGCGCGTCGTCGTCGATGCCGCGACTGTCGCCCGCATGCGCCGGCTTGACGAACAGTGGAAAGGGCAAGGGCGTACGCTGCAGCGCCAGCTGTTGTTCGAGATCGTCGAGCGACGTCACCACGAGATGCCGCGGCGTCGCGACGCCGGACGCATACGCGACGTATTTCATGAGCGGCTTGGCGGGGTCGTACAACGCCGCGGTAGGCCCCGTGTACGGCAACGCCAACGCATCGAGTGCGTGGATGACATCGACCGATGGTACATCCCAGTCGAGATACCCCTCGCAGAGATTCACGAAGATGTCGTATCGCTCGGCTGCGCACGCGCGGAGTTGAGCAAAGACGGTGCGTTTGTCGAGAAAGACATGATCCACCGTCGCGCCGGGGAGGAGCGGCGCGAGATTGCGGGGCGGATCGTAGTGCCGGTAGTCGACCGACGACGACGCGTAGTCGGGTTGCAGCACGCAGACGCGCAGCGGCCGCGGTGCGCCGGCGTCTTCGGTATGCGAATCAGGCAATGGCCACCGTGCGTGCGGCACGCCGTGAGCGCGTGTGCGGCCGGCGGCGTGCATGCGCCAGCAACTGGGCGATCAGTGACGCGAACGAGGCGTTGGCAAACTTGAGGATGGCGCCGATGGACGTGTAGTTCTCGTCCTCCGACAGTCCGCACTGCGCGTTGACTTCCAGCACATACAGATCGCCGGTCATCGCATCTTCGCGCAGGTCGACGCGTCCATAACCCACGCCGCCGACGGCGACATACGCCGCCCAACTGATCGCCTCGATGCGCGCTGACGCTTCGTCGGGCACCCGCGCGTATTCCCAGAGGTACTCGCCGTCCGGGAGTGGTGATTCCTTGTCGTAGAATTCCCAGAGGCGGTCGAACGACAGGAACTGCTCCGTCGGCGGCAACGCCTCGTGAAAGACCCGCTCGACCGGGGGATAGATGCGCCGGTGAGGTTCGTCGTCGTAGTCGCCGACGATGAACGTCGTGTATTCCCGTCCCACAATGAACTCTTCGGCGAACAGCCCACCCGCCGTGAAATCCCAGCCGTGGTAGCCGCGCGTGAGCGCCTGCACGCGCGACGCCAACTGTTCGGGCGTATCCACCACGTTCTCGACGCTGATGCCCAGGCTGCCCGCCGACACCGATGGCTTGACCAACAGCGGGCGTCCGGGTCGCTGAAACGGGGCGTGCCAATCGGTGAGCTGATCGTGCACAATGGCCCACGGCGCCGTGGGGACGCGCGCGTGGTCGAATGCGCGCTTCATCTCGATCTTGGAGGTGGTGGCGTGGTAGAAGGCCCGACCGGCGCCGGTGTAGGCGAGTCCGGCCGCCTCCAGCTCATCAATCACCGAGATACCGGGGACGCCTTGATGCTCGTCGCCGTCGCACAGGTTGAGAACGACCGGTGCAGGCTGCGCGGGCCCCGACAGCACGTCGGCCACCACGGCGCCGACTGAGTCGAGCGTCACCGGCTGCCATCGCCAGTCGAGCCCCAACGCGTCAAACGCCCGCGCCAATTCGCCCCGACTCTGCTCGTAGTCTCCGTAGTATTGCAGGTGCTCGTTGGCCGACGGCATGGTCGGTACGAGCACCCACACGAGGGATTCCGGAATCGGGGCGTCTGTCATCGCGCGACTATGCTACTTCCCTCCCTTCTTCGGCACCAGTCGAATGGCGCCAGATGCTTCACGCGCGCGCAGCACCGCCATCACGTCGCTCATGGGCAGTGGCGTGAACTCGCCCGAGAGGAAGTCGCGCAGCTGCAGCGCCGTCATGCCGCCCTTGCGGAGCAACAATCCCAGCTCGGCGGAAAACTCGTCGGGGAGCTGCGGGCCAGCGGCGCCGCCTGCGCCACGACCGCCACCGGCCGGCGCACCCGGCGCCGCGCCGGCGCCGCGTCCGCCCGCTGGTGCCGCTGGTGCGGCGCCTGACGCGCCAGATGCCGACGGCAATTCAATCATGAGTGCCGCAGCGTCCTTCTCGTCGGCGCTCAAGACCGGCTCGATCGCCGCCACGCCACGCTGCATGGCCTGCAACTGATAGGCGGCCTTGATCTCGTTCATCAGCGACGCGGCGCGGGCATCGATGAGGGGTTGAAAGGCTGCCGTCTTCTTCTCGCCCTCCGCCACGTTCGTCCACAGCACACTCGCGGACTTGACGACGGCCTTTTCGATCTCGGCCTGATGTCGGATGGCGTTTTTCGCCTCCTTGTAGGCGACGCCGAGTGACGTGGCATCGCGGGCGTCGGCCATGTAGCCCAGTCCCTTGGTGTGCGACTCACCCATGCGCGACAGTCCGCGGCCCAGATTCTCCTGGGTGATGCGTGCGGCCATCACGTCGGTCCCTTCTGACAGTGCGGCCAGCGACCCGAGCCCGACCGCGGCGGCGCGCTTGTACTGCGTGGGATCCTGCTTGTCCGGCGTGTCCTCGGACGAGTGATACCACATGTCGGGCCACGTGATGAACATGACAGCGGGGACCCCGTTGGCCATGTACGCGACGTGATCGGATGAGCCGTAGTGTTTGTCGATCTTGATGTAGAAGGCGTCCTTGCTGCCGCGTGGCGATTCCACGGGCTGGGTTGGTGCATAGCCAGACAACGAGCGACGGAACCGCACGCGTTCACGCGAGACGTCCGCGATGTATTCCATCATGCTCTGCGCAATGTCATTGAGGTACGACGGAAAAGTGTCCGGCGTGCGCTGCAGCACCCAGAAGCTCCGGCTCATCGCAATGCGGATGCCTTCCATGTCGAAGTTGAGTGTGCCGATGACCGTCTTCTTCTTTTCCGGATTCGCCTGGAAGTAGGCGTTGGTACCGGCGATTTCGGGCACGAACAGGAAGTTGATCGTGCGCTTGGGGCGGGGGAGTTTGCCCTCGTTGATCAGCTTGATGTACGCGCGGCCGATCTCGAGAATGAGCGCGCAGCCGGAGTTGTCGTCATTGGCGCCCTGCTTGATGACCCCTTCGTACAGGTGGCCGCTGATATTCACTTCCTGTGTTGTGCTGCCATCGCCCGGAATTTGCGCGATGACGTATTCGGACTTGGCCGGCACCTGCACGCTCTTGACGATGGAGCGGATGGTGATCTTCTCGCCGCGTGCGATCAGTGCCGAGAGATTGCGTTGGACTTCCGGCGTGACCGACCAGGCGACGGTGCCCGGCTGGGCATTGACGGTCGCACTGACGATCTGCGTGGGGAAGTCGTTGGCACGCTGCGGGCCGATCGCGCTGATGGCCAGCACACCAATCGCGCCGCGCAGCATGGCAAGCGAGTACACGGAGCCAGTCGCGCCCCACGACAGCACGAATTTGCCTTTGACATCCTTGCCCTCGAAGTCCTGATTGCGCCCCGCGCCAACGTCGACCAGTTCGGCCGTGACATCGCCGTTGGCGTTCAGCGAGGAGAGCGCCAACACGAGATCGTGCACGTCGAACAGCTTGGTGAGTTTGGGAGTGGTCATCCAGAGTTCGCCCTGGCTCGGCTGCCAGGCCTGGGCGCCCTGCTGATAGACCACGGTCTTCACATTGCTGTAGCCGTACGCCTTGGCAAACCGTTCGATGACCTGACTCTCCCGGAACGGGCCGCTGTATTCCTCGGGCGGGCGCACGCGCTGGTAGGGCACCAGTTCGAGGAGGTGGTGCATGGCGCGTTCACCGGACACCTCGTTGATGATGGCCGTCATCTGCTCCTGGGTGAGGAGCGTGCGATCTTCGCGCTCCTGAGCAGACAGCGTGGAAACGGCCGCAAGCGACAGCGCGGCGATGGGCAGCCACGAGGATTTCATGAGCAGACTCGAGAAGGAGGGAGGAGGGCGGGGTACCAAGAGGGTACGCGGGCACGCCGCCGGGCGCTGGATGCACGACTCGGAGCGGGGAAATCCCCGCTCCGAGGTCTCCTTCACCCGGGTGGTCCGGGGTACGGCCTGCCGCGCCCTATCGCACGCGCTGCGCGGTGAAGCTCACGGTAGTGTGATAGCGCATGAACTCCACCGGCCCGTTGTTGGGCCCCGATTCGTATCGGCGGAACATCATGGTGATGGTGCCCGACGCCACATCGCCGGAGAAGTCGATGTTCGCGAAACGGAGGTTCGACGTGAATCCATGTGCGCTGTTCGGATTGGTCACGTACGTGACTCCACTGATCGTCCCGGTCTGATGATCGCCCGTTTCCGCATACGATTCGGGGAACATCGCATCAAGGGGCGGCGCGCGCAGTGGGGTACGCTTGTAGTGCCACGGCGACGCCAGCAGGCGGCCGGCTGCGGGGGGGACGGCGAGCGTGTGCGTCAGTTGGAAGTCGAGATGTGAAGCCAGACGCGTCCGCGTGATCCCCGTGCCCTCCAGGATGTAGATGCCCTGCGGCGCCGCCTGACCATTGAGGACGGTATCGCGCGGGATATGCACAAATCCTCCCTCGTTTAGTCCAGACGCCATGCGCATCACCCGGAGACTGTCATCGCGGAAGCAGCTGTGGCAGACCTGCTGCGGCGCTGGACGTGAGGGATCCTTGGGGTCAACGACCTGCGAGCTGACCGCCATCGACGTGAACTTCCACGCACTCAATGCGCGCGGTTCGACCGAGGCGATGGTGCTGTCCTTGCCAACGCGCGTGCCGTTGTTGTCGGTGACCTCGACGACAACTTTGAACACCCCGATGCGATCGAATGTGTACCGAACGGTCGAGTCACTGGCCACATTGTACGTGTCCGTCTGTCCGCCTTCACTGAAGGTCCAGCGATAGTGCGCATTGGCCGGATGTGAGCGTTGGTGCCGCACCACGTAGGCGACTTGTGAATCTTTGGGCACAAAGACGTCGCGCGGCGCGATCT
>JAGNMU010000329.1 GCA_017991005.1 Gemmatimonadaceae bacterium
GCCCGAGGGGCTCCGCAACAAGCGACTGGTCTCGCTCGATCTTGGTGCGCTCATCGCCGGCGCAAAATTCCGTGGCGAGTTTGAAGAGCGCCTCAAGGCCGTGCTCAAGGAGATCACGTCCGCCGATGGGCTGTACGTGGTGTTCATCGATGAGCTGCACACACTCGTTGGTGCCGGCAAGGCCGAAGGCAGCATGGACGCCGGCAACATGCTCAAACCCATGTTGGCCCGTGGCGAACTCCGTGTCGTCGGTGCCACGACGCTTGATGAATACCGCAAGCATGTCGAGAAGGACGCCGCACTCGAACGGCGTTTTCAGCCGGTATTTGTCGGTGAGCCGAGTGTCGAAAGCACGATCGCGATTCTGCGCGGACTCAAGGAACGTTATGAGGCGCACCATGGCGTGCGCATTACCGATGGCGCCGTGGTGGCTGCGGCCACGCTGTCCAACCGCTACATCGGCGATCGCTTTCTGCCCGACAAGGCCATCGATCTGATCGACGAAGCGGCGTCGCGTCTGCGCATCGAAATCGACTCGGTGCCGCAGGAGATCGACGAGGTGGAGCGCCGCATCGTGCAGTTCGAAATCGAACGACAGGCGCTGCGCAAGGAAACCGATCCCGCCTCGGTGGACCGTCGTGGAACCCTCGAGCGCGAACTCGCCGAATCGAAAGAAAAGGCGGCCGGCATGCGGGCGCAGTGGCAGCAGGAAAAAGACACACTCGGTGCCGTCGGTCGCATCAAGCAGGAAATTGAACAGACGCGCATCGAAGCCGATCAGGTGACGCGTGCCGGCGATCTCAACAAGGCGGCCGAACTCACGTACGGCAAGATCCCGCAGCTCGAGCGCCAGATGAAGGAGGCGGAGTCCAAACTCGCCAGTCACGACGGACGTCCGCAGTTCCTCAAAGAGGAAGTGGCGGCGGATGACATCGCCGAAGTGGTGGCGCGGTGGACCGGTATCCCCGTTACGCGCATGCTCGAGTCCGAGCGCGAACGATTGACGAAGCTGGAAGATGTGCTCTCGACGCGCGTGGTGGGACAGCGCGAGGCCGTGCGCGCGGTGGCCAATGCCGTGCGCCGCTCCCGCGCTGGTTTGCAGGATCCCAACCGCCCCATCGGCAGTTTCATTTTCCTCGGGCCGACCGGTGTCGGCAAAACCGAAACCGCGCGTGCGCTCGCAGAATTTCTGTTCGACGATGAACACGCAATGGTGCGCATCGACATGTCCGAGTACATGGAGAAGCACGCCGTGGCGCGCCTGATCGGTGCCCCGCCGGGATACGTCGGCTACGAAGAAGGCGGTCAGCTCACCGAAGCCGTCCGTCGTCGCCCGTACTCGGTGATCTTGTTCGACGAAATCGAAAAGGCGCACCCGGATGTGTTCAACATCCTCTTGCAACTGCTCGACGACGGCCGCCTGACGGACTCGCAGGGACGCACGGTCGATTTCCGGAACGCGGTGGTCATCATGACGTCCAACGTCGGCAGTCAGATGATTCTCGAGCGCGGGCAGAGCGACGATCCGGACAGCTGGGCACGCATGGAGCAGGATGTGCTCGGCGCGTTGCGCGGGGTATTCAAACCGGAGTTTCTCAACCGCGTCGATGATATCGTCGTGTTCCATCCGCTTGGTCGCGGGGAAATCGATCACATCGTCGACCTGCAGCTGGGACACCTCCGCAAGCTGCTCGCTGATCGCAAGCTCACGATCACGCTCTCCGACGGTGCGCGGCACTACCTCGCGGAAGCAGGTTACGATCCAGTGTTCGGCGCACGTCCGCTCAAGCGTGCGGTGCAGCGCCTGCTTCAGAATCCGCTGGCGATGGCGGTGCTGGAAGGGAAGTTCAAGGACGGTGACGTGATCGTGGCCGAGATTGTCGACGGGCAGGACGTGCTGACGTTCCGGCACGGAGATGCGCACGACGCGGCGGCCGTGCACGCGACCGCGACGGCGGGCGCTGCCGAATGACGAGTGGCGCACCGCTGCGCCCCGGGGAGTCCGAGGCGATGCAGGCGGCGCTGGAAGAGGCAGAGCAGGCGGCGCTGGCGGGAGAAGTTCCCGTCGGCGCCGTTGTGCTGCGTGACGGCCGCATTCTCAGTCGCGCGCAGAATCGCATGACCCGTGACGCCGACGCCACGGCGCACGCCGAGACGCTCGTGCTCCGAGCCGCCATGCAGGCGCTGGGAACCGCGAGACTGGAAGGATGCACGCTCGCCGTGTCGCTCGAACCGTGTGCGATGTGCGCGGGGGCGATTGTCCTGGCACGTATCGATCGTGTGGTGTTTGGCGCCTGGGACGACAAGGCCGGGATGGCGGGCTCCGTTGGCGACCTGCTACGGCACCCCAAGCTCAATCACCGGCCAGAGGTTGTGGGCGGCGTGTTCGAAGCGGAATCTTCCCGCCTGCTGCGGCGCTTCTTTGCAGAGCGCCGCGACCCTCCCTCGGACCCGTTGTTGCGGGGCGGCTAAACGCCACAGCCGCGACCGGCATCGTATCATGTGTGGATACTCTTTCGGTGTCGCTGCCACTGACGGCGACGGCTGACTCGTCCGTCGATGCGCTGGTGCGCGCCGCCCAACTGGGCGACGCGGGTGCTTTCGCGTCCCTGTATGACGCGCATGTTGGCAAGCTGATGGCGCTGTGCCTGGGTTTGAGTGGCGACCGCAGCGCGGCCGAAGAGCTCGTCCAGGACACGTTCGTTCGCGCCTGGTCCGGGCTGCGGGGCTTTCGAGGGGAGTCGTCGTTTTCGTCGTGGCTGCACCGGATTGCGGTCAACACGCTGCGGCAGTCGGAGCGCAGCCGCCGGCGTCGGTCGCTTCGTGTGGTGCACAATGCGGAACTCGGCGCCGTCAACGAGGGTGACCGGTGGGCGGAGCCGGACGCTGCCGTCGCGCCGACCGACGTGGCCTTGAGCGTGGATCTCGAGACCGCGATGCTGAGACTTCCCGACGGCGCCCGCTCGGTATTTGTCCTGCACGACATCGCCGGATACGCACACGCCGAGATCGCCTTGCAGCTCGGCATCGCTGAAGGCACGTCAAAGGCGCACCTCTTTCGCGCACGCCGACTGCTGCGCGGACTGCTCGATCGATGAACAGGGAACGATCATGACCGATACCCCGATGACCTGCGCGGCACTGGAGCAGGAACTGCCGGCCTACCTGCGCGGGGAGCTCTCCGATGTGCGTGTCGAGCAACTCGAGCAGCACGCGGCCGGGTGTGCCCACTGCGAAGTGCGGCTGGAACAGGCGACGAGGCTCACGCAACCGTTGGTGGTGCCGGCACCAGACGATCTGCGTCGCGCCGTACTGCAAGAGGTGCAGGCGCAGCGGATGGCGCGTACGACAACGCTGATGGCAGGTCCGTGGCGCCGACGCGCGTGGGTGGCGACCTGTGCGGTGGCGGCGACACTGGCGATCATGATTGCGCGCCGGGACTTCACAGGCAGCGACATCGGCACGGGCGCCGTCGATACCATCGCGTTGGGCCCGTCAGCCGCTCCGACGTCGGATGATGTGCTGACGCAAGCCAGCGGCATGCAACGCGTCTCCGCGCAATTGGCTGCCGAGCGCGCACAGGCCGAATTTCGCGAACTTGACGCCGCGGCGACGGAGATCGAATCGGCACTGGCCGGATCGCCGGCCGATGCCGAACTGCGCGCGTATCTCTCGAGCGTCCGCGCGCGCCGCGACGAACTCTCGCGCCGGGTGAAAGAGGCGGCGTCGTGAGCGCGTGGCACGTCTCGCACGGCGCGCAGCGGGTCTGCGCTGTCCTGTCGCTTTCACTGGCGCTGTTGCTGGCCGCTCCGGTGGGTGAGGCGCAGCAACCACCGTTGAAAGGCTATCCCGCCTCCGCCGACGTCACCATGCGCATCTACGTGCCCGCCGGCCGCATTCGCGTTGGTGTCTGGAACAGGGATTCCATTCACGTGTCGGGCTCCATCGGGGCGTCGGCGGTCATGTTTGGCGGCGGCAACCGCACGCACGTCAAAATTGGCGTCGAACCGAAGATCATGGGTGATCCCACCTTGCCCACGGTCGACTGGGTGGTGACGATTCCGCGCGGTGCCCGCGTGTGGATCAAGATGATCGACGGTGCATTGTCGGTGACAGGTACGACGGGCGAACTGGAGATGTACAACGTGCGCGGGAGTGTTGACGCGCAGAATGTCTCAGGCGTGACGTCAATCGAGTCGATCGATGCGCCCGTGACCGTGACCGGCGCACGCGGCGACGTGCGCGTGCGTGGCGGCGCCGGCGTTGTACGCCTCGACGACGTACGTGGCACGCTCTCGGTGGCTACGGTGAGTGGCTCCGTCACGCTCTCCCAGCTCCTGGCCAGCGGACGCGTTGAAACGATCGGCGGTGCGATCGCGCTCACCACGGGCTCGTTGGCCAAGGAGGCGATCGAATTGCAGACACACTCCGGCAATATCGCACTGACACTCGATGCGGCTCGCACGCCGCGCCTGCTGCTCTCGTCGCGCGCTGGGTCTGTACTCGGCGACAAACTCGCCGGAGCCGACGCCTTTGGTGTGATCGACGCGCGATCGTTCAAAGGGCGCATCATGCTCCGGACGATGGCGCCGAAGAAGTAAACGGCTAAACGCGGCTCGTGTGACCGGCATCAGAAGAGAGAAGTGCACGTTCCACCTTCTCTCTCGGAGTTGCCATGAACATCTCGCATCTTTCGCTCGTCGCCAGCGCCGTTGCCGTGCTCGGTGCCGGAGCGGCGTTCGGTCCGCCACACATCACGGTGCGTGCCGGGTCTGCCGCCGACGTGGCGCGCGGCTCCGCATTCGAATTGACCGTCGAACACCACACCAGCCCCGACCAATTGTCCGTGACCGGCCGGGCCGAGGGCGTGCGCGCTGGCCGCCGTGTCGCGCTGCCACTCACCATCACACGCCAGAGTGACTCGCGGTTTACTGTGGCCCGCCAATGGGACAGCACGTCGGCGTGGGTGCTGGTCTTTTCCGCCGAACAGGGACCGCACGGCTCGCATGGCGTGGTAGACGCGGTGGTCTCGATCAACGTCGGCGGTGCGGTGCAGCGCATCGAGTATACGCCGGCAGTCATTCGTGCGAAGTCAGGCGATGCGCTTCCCAAGACCGCAGAAAAGGTCGACGCGGCGCTGCGATCGCTGGGGCTGGTCGTTTCCACGCGGTAGCGCGGCGTCGCCGTCCGCAGAGCAGGGGGTTCGAGAGCTCCGCGACCATGTTGACCATCCCACCCACCCTCGCTACTTTCCAAGGCTGCGACGGAGGCGGTTTGTCAAACCGGCTCCGTTTGCAGTCTGTTGGCAGTTTGTTGGACAGGTGGCCGAGTGGTTGAAGGCACCGGTCTCGAAA